>SUVI01000090.1 GCA_015062085.1 Planctomycetaceae bacterium | reverse complement strand
AGAAACCAAAGAAACCAAAGAAACCAAAGAAACCAAAGAAACCAAAGAAACCAAAGAAACCAAAGAAACCAAAGAAACCAAAGAAACCAAAGAAACCAAAGAAACCAAAGAAACGCACTAAAAAAACGAGAAACGCAACGAGAAACGAACATCACGATAGCTTTTAAGGTCCATCCGGGAACTGCGTACCAGTTTTACCACTGAATTCACTGAAAACGCACAGAGAAACACGGATCTTAATGCAAAAAGCAGTAAAAAAAACTGCTCGAACAAATTTTTAATTTTAAAAAACTCATTTGCGTCTTTTCGTGTTTTCCGTGAAATTCGTGTCAGGGCACGTTCACTCCCTTTTTCCTCTTTCCTTTTTCCTCTTTCCTTTTTCCTCTTTCCTTTTTCCTCTTTCCTTTTTCCTCTTTCCTTTTTCCTCTTTCCTTTTTCCTCTTTCCTTTTTCCTCTTTCTTTTCAGTGTGTTTCTGCGTCTTTTCAGTGCTCTCAGTGGTAAGATCGGAACCTAGATCGGTACGCAGTTGCCGGAAGAGCCGCTTTTCAATTAGTACTCCGCTTCCAGATGGGCTTTTTTTGATTTTTTGATGAACTTTTTTTTCAAAAAAATCGGAATTTCAACTAGAAAACGCTTGACGTCTTTTCTTTTTTTGGTAAAATAGGAAAGAAGAAAAATCGATTTCATGGAGAGTATGCGATGAATATTTGGTTCCTTTGCCTTTTTAGTCTGGTACCGTTCCACCATGCGGGTGTGCATTGGGCGGAAGTGTCGGTGTGCCCGGATTACGCGGAGGTGCTTCGTTTCGAAAATACGCTCCTTGAGTACCAGCTTGCGCAAATGACCGCGGCACAGGATCCCCAACAAACGGCCGTCCCCGATCCAACGGCGCCAGACAGTACGGAGTCTGCGGTCTCTGCAAACGCACCGTCAACTCAAAACGCACCGTTTTCCGACTCGAACGCCCTACCGGAAACACTCGCAGACGCTCCTCCGAACGCCCTGCAGGAAACACTCGCAGACGCTCCTCCGAACGCCCTGCAGGAAACGGTCTCTGAAACGTTAACGCCGGAAATCGTGCCCGAAATGACGCAGGCGTCTCCCGTTCCCGTTCAGCTCCCCACGCAGATCCCCGCCTCAGCACCTTACGCAGAGACTCCTGTTTCTGAACCGAAAGAGCTGTCGATCCCGGATCCGCTTCCTCAAACGCATGCCGAGCCGCAGCCGCTTGCAGATCCGCCGCAGGTCCAGTTTGCGAATGCGGAAGAGCTCGTCCATCGCGGAACTCCCCAAACAGCACAGGATGCCCGTTCTGCACAAAACGTCTCTGAGCAGGGGCAGGGGGCACGCACAGAGCAGGATCATGCCGAGAGCCGGTACATTTCCGTTAAGGAGGAGCCGTCCGAGCGCCAGGAAAGTGCTCCGGAACCGATCCGCCGTCCGTGGGGAGCGCTGACGCTTTCGATCTTCCTGCTTCTGCTTTCGCTCAGCGCCAACGTTTTCCTTGGCTGGCAGCTGCTTGAACTGCGGAAAGCTAAAATGAACTGACAGACTAAGAACTTCATTCTCGCCAAAGACGTTCAACTGCGGCAGACTGCGCACGCAGGATGGAGTTTTTGGTGAATTTCCGGAAGCGGCATTTTGTTCCCATTCTCATCCACGGCACAAAACGTGATCTGCGTATCGAAAACGTGCCGACACTCCGAAGAATCCATGCCGCGTGCCGAGATCTCTACGCCGTAAGTCACAGAAGTGCGTCCTTTTTTTCTCTGCGTCACGTCAAACGTGAGGATCGCGCCGTTCTGCACACTTTGCGCAAACGACGCAGCTGTCATTCCGCGCGTCACGAATCGAATTCCGGGAAAGTCCTCGAGGACCGCAATGTACGCAAATTCGTCCACCCACAGAAGCAGGTAACCTCCGAAAAGCACTCCATGATGATTCAGATGTTCTGACCGCACGATCGTCTTGAACTGCATTTTGCTTCCTTTCCAATTTGATCTGAAACCCTCATTTCTTTTAAAATTTCGGAAAAAATTTTAAAATCAAGGAGAAAAATTTGGTAAAAGGCTTGCGAAAATTCCGAAATCGAATAAAATGTGAGTGAATTGGCCTGAAAGGTAAACTTTCGGTTCCCATTTTGTTCAATTTTTCGGAGACTTCCATGCACGAACCATTTCCAAAACTGGACCGAGACGAACTTGACGCGCGTCTCGATGCACTGCGAACCCCTGAACGTAAAGGCTGGTCAGGACGGTTCTCTGCCGTTTTTGCCGTTCTTGGAGTCCTTTTGGGATCGGGCGGCTGCCGGGAGCATTTTCGGCCAACGTGCTACTCTCAACCCATGACGCCGGAACAGATGGAAGCCGCAGAAAAAGCTGCTGAAGCTGCTGAAGCTGCCGAAACTGCCGAAGCTGCCGAAACTGCCAAAACTGCCGAAGCCGCTAAAATCGCCGAAAATACTGAAAACGCGGACGCTAAAGCCGCTGAAGCTGAAGCTGAAGCCGCCGAAGCCGAAGCCGCCGAAGCCGAACAGGAAAAAACCGAACAGGAAGCAGGAAATTAACTCACACTTGTTCGCGATCTCCTCCGAAAAGTGTGGATCCTCTTAGAAGAAAGCGAGAAATCTGAATGGTGCGCATTGCAGACCAGATCACGGACCTCATCGGCGGCACGCCCTTGGTGAGGATCCGGAAAATGAATTCCGGCAAGGCCGAAGTTTTGGTGAAATTGGAGTCCTTTAATCCCGGCGGAAGCTCCAAAGACCGCGTCGCAGCCGCGATGATCGAGTCGGCAGAGTCGTCCGGCGCCCTGAAACCTGGAGCACTGATCATCGAGCCGACCAGCGGCAATACGGGAATCGGTCTGGCACTAACGGCAGCTGTGAAAGGGTACCCGCTCATCCTCACCATGCCCGACACGATGAGCATCGAGCGCCGCAAACTTCTTCAGGCGTACGGAGCCCAAATCGTTCTCACGCCGGGCGCAGAAGGGATGGAAGGGGCCGTCCGCAAGGCCCAGGAACTCCGAGACGCCAACCCCGGCGCGTTCATTCCGCAGCAGTTTGAAAATCCGGCCAATCCGGCGATCCACAGCAAAACGACCGCGTGGGAGATCTGGCAGGACACAGAAGGACAGCTTGACGCTTTCGTCGCGGCGGTCGGGACCGGCGGGACCATCACGGGGGTGGGTAGATTCCTGAAAAAGCGGGATCCAAACATCCGGATCGTCGCCGTCGAACCGAAAGAAAGCCCTCTCCTTTCTGAGGGAAAAGCTGGGCCGCACAAGATCCAGGGGATCGGAGCGAATTTTGTGCCGAAAGTCCTAGACCGCGAGCTTCTCGATGAGATCCTGACCATTTCCTCGGAAGACGCGGGAAAAACTGCCCGCGAGGCAGCACGTACCGAAGGTCTGCTTATCGGCATCTCTTCCGGAGCTGCGCTTCGAGCCGCTCTTGAGCTCGCAGAACGACCGGAATTTGCCGGAAAACGGATCGTCGCCCACCTTCCAGACTGCGGTGAACGCTACCTTTCCACGTGGCTTTTTGCAGAGCTGGAAAATTAAAGGGCACAGAGAGTCGTAATGCCTCTGCCGAATAAAAAAGGGACCGTGCCGCAAATACATAGTCCCTTTTTTAAGAGATCCCAAGCTCCCGAACTCACGGATCTAAACGCCCATTCTCTCCCCGTCTTTTGAGGTCTCAGGCTCCGCCGGCAAAACGTTCTGCTGCGAGCCGTCTTTCTGACGGTCCTCTTGATTTGCGTCTTTCTGGATGGCGTCTCCGACTCCCGCAAAAATCGAGTACTCGACGTTTTCCGGATAGCGCTCCACATCGGATCTTCGCAGAAGATGGAACGAAAGCACGAGGACGAAGAGAACGCACAGCAGCGAAAAAAGCCGAGGCTTTCCATCCGAAAACCGCAAAAAAACAGTCAGGAGTATCAGCAAAAACAGACCGATCGCAGAACACAGGAGAATGAGGGACCGCTGCTTGATCCGCACCAGCGTTTCTTTACGAAACCGTTCCATTTCCGAACGATAGAGGCTCGCTTCCGGGGCCGACAAACTGTCAAAAATGACCGGAAGATGCGGCAAATAGATCTGATTTTCACGAGTCTCGCCATACGCACGGTTGATGACCGCAGACTGGATCTCGAGCGCCTTTTCCATCAGACCGCAGAGGCTCCGTTCAGGAACGGTGAATTGCCCGGCATTCCGAACGGCACTCTCCGAAATGTCAAACGCAATTGGATCAAGAAGTTCCAGCACGGCATGGAATCTTTCCAGCTCCGAAGCGGAAAATGCGTCTTTTTCGGAAATATTTCCCGCAAGCGAACAGGCAAGCAGCTGATCCGCAGTATCAAGGAGACTGGAGATCGTCGCCGAGTCTGTCGGCAGAGAGACTTGCTCAGGAGACACAGACGTCGATGAGGCTAGTTCTGGCGGATCATTCAGATCCATCGACAGAAATTCCATCATCTGTTCATTTTCCCGGAACTCGGGAGTGTTCCGTTCTTCCGCCAATTCATAAAGTTTTCGGCAGTTCCGGATCTTTCTAGTTTGCCCAGCCTGACTCTCGGCATCGCCGGCAGTACAGCACCAAACCAGTTCATGCTGAAGGACCTTTGGCTGCGAAGATGGAGAGAACGCGCAGTCCACGAGCAAGATCGTGAGCGGACCATGGAGCGAAGGAGGCAGCTTCAGAGAAACTTCACGTCCTTTTTTGTTTGCCGCAACAGGACGGCCAACCAGCAAAACGCCATTCTGCCAGACACCAAGAAAGACTGGATGATACTTCCCCTGTGTGGAAAACACTCTCGCAGAAAGGAACTCTCCCTCCAGACACCTCCTTTCCAATTGGAACCAAGTGCTCGGATCTTGAGACCGCTCCTCCCGCCGAATTTCGTACCGCGAACAGAAAGACTTCAACGTTTCATCATGAAGCTCCGGCTCAAAATGAGAAAATGCGTCCGCATCTTGAAAAACTCCCGCAGCTCCGGAAGACTCCGAAGACTCCGAAGACTCTGTGACCTCCAGCTTGCGTGTGGGAAGCAGCGTCTGAAACTCGGTCCGTTTTCCTCCATCGATCGCGCAAATATTAAGCACCTCCCATTCCGAAAGCTGTATTTGCGGGAACGGAAGGTGAAAAGTTCCATCAGGACCTGTCCGGTCAGAATAGATCCAAAAAGGATCACCGTTCGGCTTCTGAAGTCTTGCTTCGATCCGCACATTCGGGATCGCGTCCCCGTACGGCTGGCGCATTTCAATGTGAAATCGGCAGGGACGTCCATTTCCATCATGAAGTTTCTCAGTCCCATTCCCCGACTCCGGAAGAAAAACGAGTTCCTGCGGTCCAAAAAGCTGCATACGCATGAATTTGCTGCAAAGCAGAGCGTGCTCGGTCTCCCAGTTCCACCATAGCAGACACGAAAGTAAAAGCAAAATACACGACGCAGAAACGGTGAGGAATTGGACCCTGAATTTCCACGTTCGCGATGCCCACCAGCGAAATGTGCAAAGCTGTCGAAGGAACGGAACGAAAGAACCGCTCCAGAAGGATAAAAAAAGACTCCGAAATTCGGAAATGCGCTCTTGAAATTTCGTTTTACTAAAAACGTTTCGCATTGATCTTCGATTTTTTTCCATTCGAAATCCACTGACGGCGAAATGCCTTACACTATCATTTCGGACTCTGCGAGCCAAATTCCCTCGACAGAAACACGGAAATGCCGACGGACTCGCACTCTATTTTATCATACCATACGTAAAGAATTTGAAAAGGAGGTCCACTGGAATTTTGCGTGGAATTTTCATCCCTCTCCGCTTTTTCTCACGTTTTCTCACGTTTTCTCCGCGTATGGCCTTCAAGTCTTTTCATTCACTCCTGCTCGGAACGTTCTGTAACTCCGCGTCTTGCGGCCCCAACTCCGCGTCTTGCGGCCCCAACTCCGCGTCCTGCGGCCCCAACTCCGCGTCTTGCGGCCGAACACCCGTGTACAGAGTCGCGATCCCAAACGTCATCGGGAAAAAACGCACCTCGGAAAGACCGGCGTCTTCCATCATTTTGGCGAGAGCCTTTCCGCAGGGAAATTCGCCAACGCTATCAGGAAGATAATAGTACGCATCAAACTGATTTTTAGCCGTCATCTGCCCGATCCGCGGAAGAATGTGCCGAAAATAGAAATGGTAGATCCACCGAAACGGAGGGAAAGTCGGCGTCGAAAATTCCAAGATCGCGACCGTTCCCCCCGACTCGCAGACGCGCACCATTTCGGAAAGGCCCTTTTTTGTGTCCTCGATATTTCGCAGTCCAAAGGCAACACTCACGATCTGAAACGACCTGTCCGGAAAAGGAAGCGCAGACGCATCCGCCTCAGCAAGCTCGATCTGATCGGCAGAGATCCCGGCCTTCTCAAGTTTATTCCTGGCGATCTCAAGCATTTCCGGAGTAAAATCTGTCGCGAGGACCGGGACTTGCCAGCGTTTCCAAAACGCGAGCGCCAGATCTCCCGTTCCTGTGCAGACGTCAAGGATGCGGGACTCGGGATCCAGGGCTGGCTTGACACGCCGCACGACGGCACGACGCCACAAAATGTCGATCCCTCCGGAGAGGAAATGATTCAGAAAATCATAATGCTTTGCGATCTGTCCAAACATTTTCTGGACACGCGGTCCGGATCGGTCTACCATGGAATGTGCCTGCTTTCTGCTCCTAAAAACGGATCGAGTCCTGACCGGATGAAAACGCGCCGGCTGAGAACTCTGGGAAAATTTTTCTGAAATTTTTGGTCCAAAAGACGATTTTTAGTTATGTGACCGCTTGAAATTTCATCCAAACAGAGTAAAATGAAGGAAATTTTAGGATCTGCCGAGGCGCTCAGGACTTTGCCTGCGCGATACGTCGGTAATGCTCCGCGTTTTCCTGCCTTTAGCTGATGAAAGGATAAAAAATGGGTCAAATTTGGTTTCGTTCTGCGTTTTGGGCGCTGATCCTCACGTTTTGTGCTTCTTTCGCCATGGCGGAAGAGCTTCTGATCCTCTCGTACAATGTCCGAAACGGCCGCGGTCTGAATGCGCCGGACGTCGATCTGGAACGTCCCGCCGGAGTCATTCGCACACTGAGTCCCGACATTGCGGGGATCCAGGAACTGGATCAGAATTCCGTCCGATGCGGAAATCGCGACATTCCGCAGGAACTCGGAAAAACCGTCGGCATGAAAGCGTTTTTCGCACCTGCGATCGATTTTCAGGGCGGCAAATACGGCATCGCCACACTCGCGAAAACCGAACCACTCCGCACATACTCCGTGCCGCTCCCCGGTAAAGAAGAACGCCGAGTGCTTCAGGTCTCCGAATTTGAAACATTCGTCTTCTTCAACACGCACCTTTCCCTCACGGAAGCAGATCGAATGACCTCTGCGGCACTCATCGACGCGGAATCCCAAAAATTCACCAAACCGGTCTTTCTCTGCGGCGACTTCAACGCAATGCCCGACTCGAAGGTCATGCAGGCGTTCTTCAAAAACTGGGACCGACTCAGTCTCGATGCATGCACGTTCCCCGCAAATGCGCCGCGCATCCAGATCGACTACATTCTCGTGCCGAAAGGACACCGCATCGATGTGCTGGACGCGAAAGTCCTTCACGCCCCAACGGAATCTGACCACTGCCCGATCTACGTGAAGGTCAAATTCTAAATCGGGATCCGTACCGCACGGCACATCCTTTTCGGGTGGCCGTGCCGCCGTTTCGATCCGTGGATGCCGCGGAGTTTTTTATGTGAGGATCCAGTCAGACTTTCGGTTTGCCTCTGACGGCCTGAAGCAGCGAGCCGCTCTGGTAGCCGGCCAGATCGAGACTCACCCACGTAAAACCTGCTTTTCGGAACTCAGCGAGCATTTCCTCTCGGAGCTCCGGCTGCGTCAGAAACGAAAACCACTCTGCCGTCGTTTCGATCCGGGCAAGGCCGTTTTCATGAAGACGCACACGCAGCGGCGAGACTCCTTTTTCCGCAAGCCAGTTTTCCGCAAACTCGATCTGCGCGAGCCGTTCCTGCGTAATTTCCAGCCCATACGCGATCCGAGTCGCCAGACACGGCGTCGAGGGTTTCTCGGCAGCGGAAAGGTTCCAAAAGCGCGCCAGTTCCCGAACGTTTTCCTTCGTCAGACCGGCGTCACACAGCGGACTGCGCACCCCATGCTCCTGAACGGCACGAAAACCAGGACGAAAATCGTGGAGGTCATCTGCATTGGAACCTTCCGCAAGCAGCGTGAATCCGGCATTTCGAGCCGTTTCCTTCAGCCGCTCCAGAATGTGCCGCTTACAGTGAAAGCATCGGTCCGTCCCATTTGCACGGTACTCTGCGAGCACAAGCTCTTCCGTACGGACGAATTGGTGCGAGATCCCGATCTCATGCGCGTTCTTCCGGATCACTTCCAGATCCTCACGAGGCATCGAAGGACTTTCTGCCGTCACTGCGAACGTCGGCCAGCCGTTTTTCTGCGCCGATTCGACCGCAGCTCGCGCAAGCACGCAACTGTCCACACCGCCGGAAAACGCGACCGCGATCTTCCCCAGACGGTCCATGACCGCCAACAGACGTTCTGCCAGCTCTTTCCGCTCTTTCCGATCGGCTGATGAATAATCCCGCACATTCTGTCTCTCGGACCGTTCCATGGATCTGCCCCATTCGTTTCTGAACTGCACTCAAAAAACCTACTGCCCACGCATCCTCAGGCTCGGTTTTTCCATCAAGACCGTCGTGTTGGGGGCAATGGACTGCGTGACCCAAACACTGGAGCCAATGACGGCATTCTCGCCAATGACTGTCTCGCCGCCAAGAACCGTCGCATTGGCGTAAATGACGACGTGATCCCGAATCGTCGGATGGCGCTTCTGACCGCGCACGAGCTGGCCGGTCTCGTCAGTCGGAAAACTCAGCGCCCCAAGCGTGACACCTTGGTAGAGCTTGACCCACTCGCCGATCTCGCACGTCTCGCCGATGACGACACCCGTTCCGTGGTCGATGAAAAAGTAAGGACCGACCGTCGCACCAGGGTGAATGTCGATCCCAGTAAGACTGTGCGCCCACTCGGTCATCATGCGCGGAATGAGCGGCACGCCGAGCAGATGAAGTTCATGCGCGATCCGAAAAACCGTAATGGCTTTCAATCCCGGATAGCAAAAAATCGCTTCCGCGTACGAACGGCACGCCGGGTCGCCGGCATACGCAGCCTGCACATCCGTTTTCAGGACCTCGCGGATCTTCGGCAAACGATCCAAAAACGCAAGCGCTTTTTCCTGACCGCTTTGGACCACTTCGCTTCGGGAACTCAGATCACATTTTCCGGAACAGTCCTGCGGCTGGCATTCCGTCGTGTGGCAAAGGGAAAGCGTGATCTGGACGGCCAGCTTTTCAAAAACACGGTCCAAGATCTCTCCCATAAAGTACGTAATATTTCCGAGGTGCAGATTGTTCCGCTTGCCAAAACCTGGGTAGAGGACCTCAAAAAGATCGTCCAGGATCTCCACAGCCACACTGTGCGTCGGCATGGGACACGGACCAAGATGCTGGATCTCCTTCAAGTCCGTGCAAGTCTCCACGAGACGCCGCGTGATCTCCGGAAGGTTCTGCTCAATATTCCGAATAGAAAGAACATTCATCTCTACCTCCGATCTCCATTCCCGCTCTCCGTTTCCGTTTCTCACCGACCCTGGACCGGCTCTTCTCTTCGGGACCATGCAGGACTGCCCAAACCGCAAAATTCGGCCATTGAAAAACACTAAGACCAAAAAAAAGGCCCGCTAAAAAACGGACCTTGAAGATAGCAGCGGTGGGACTTGAACCCACAACCTTCGGATTATGAATCCGACACTCTAGACCGGTTGAGCCACACTGCCAACATTTTGAAAGGAAACGAAACGCGAGCCGTTCCATCTCACCCTCAGAACGCATGAAAGTATAGCAGATTTCTGCTTTCTGTCAAGAGGGGGGGAGCGCAAATTTCTTCTTTTTTCTGAATACAAAAGAAACAGACGTTTTTTCGACACAAGAATTGATTATATTTCGCAAAAGAAAATTAATCTCAAGACTATTTTACTTCATTCTTTTTTCACCGATTTCCCAAATATTCCATAGAACGACTCGATTTTTTCCTTTTGACGTGCGTTTCTGACCCGACCTTCTCTCAAATGTCGGTCTCACCCTTCTTCAATTCTAGACATTTTTTTGCAAAAACCTCTTCCAATTTTCCATTTTTTCTCAAATTTCTTTAAAATATCCTCATGCACTCTTGACAAAATCTTGATTTTAGTATAAAATACCGTTAGTTACTCAGTATCAAACTATTCTCCCTTTCAACCCGGCGGCAGTTCTGGTTTGATTCCTGAGTTTTTTCCAGAGTCTTTTGTTTGGGGGTTCCTTTTATTAGAAACGGGATCACCGTTCCGCTTGAAGCACCCCCCGATCCAAAATTTCTCAGGAAAAACATCCTTTGCTAAGGAGGTTTTATGCCCAAAAAGGATCCTCAATTTCAGTCATTTCGTAAACTTTGCGCCCAGTACGGTCTGGCGGCAACGATCCAACGGTTCATCGTGTATCAAACACTGGCTGCGATGAAAAATCATCCGACCGCAGACATGATTTACGAGTGTCTGCATCCAGAACACCAGACAGTCTCCCGTATGAGTGTCTACCGGATCCTCGACACATTTTCGAAGCATCGGATCATTCGGCGTCTGAATCATCCGGGATCAGTGACACACTACGACGCATTCATGGAACCGCATCACCATCTGATCTGCGTCCAGTGCGGTGAAGTGTGGGACATCGACTGTGCGGACGGAGAAGATTTTCACATTCCGACAGCAAATATTCCGGACGGATTTCAGATCTTGGACCTGACGATCGATTTTCAGGGGCTTTGCTCGTGTTGTCTTGCGGAGAACAGTTTTGCAGACTGACAGTCCGCTTCATGGGACAGTCCGCTTCATGGGACAGTCCGCTTCATGGGACAGTCCGCTTCATGGGACAGTCCGCTTCATGGGACAGTCCGCTTCATGGGATAGACTGTGTCACTGGAACGGCAGATGTGCTGCGCGGTCCGGTTTCGGTTTTTTCGTTTTTTGCCCCACTTTTACCCACCTCAAAATTCAGGAGAACGAATGATGAAAAGATGCACATTCCTATTTGCGTTCCTATTTGCGTTCCTATTTTCCGGCATTCTTTTTACTGCTTCAGAACTGAACGCAGCTGAAAAAACGGACGGAACAGCGAAAGACGGCAGTGTCCCGCAGACGATCCAGACACATGATGGGAAAACGCTCCGATTGGTCTGGAACGATGAATTTGACGGCACGGGACAGCCTTCCCCTGAAAAGTGGGGGTACGAGTACGGTTTCGTGCGTAACCGTGAAGCGCAGTTCTACACACGGGAACGGGAAAAAAACGTCTTCCAGAAAGACGGCGTTCTGACGATCCGAAGTTTCCGCGAGCCGTTTGAGGAAAACGGACAGAAAGCGGATTACACGTCGGGGAGCATCACGACGGAAGGACACGCGGGGTGGAAATATGGCCGTATCGAGGTCTCGGCGAAACTCCCGAAAGGGCGCGGCGTATGGCCGGCGATTTGGATGCTGGGGACGAACCGGAAAGACATCGGCTGGCCGAAGTGCGGAGAGATCGACATCATGGAGTACGTGGGATACAAACCGACGCAGATCCACGCGACGGTCCACGCTCCGTACGAGGGAAAGCACACGTCGAAGGGGTCGTACATCCGTCTTGAAGGCGTCGAGGACCGATTTGCGGTCTACGCTGTGGAATGGACGGAAGAAAAAATGGACTTTTTCGTGGATGACCAGCTTTACTTCACCTACCGCCGTGGAGACCGGCCAGTCGATCCGTGGCCGTTCGACAAACCGCATTACCTGATCCTGAACACGGCGATCGGCGGTGCGTGGGGCGGAGTGTACGGCATCGATGATTCCATTTTCCCGTGCGATTTCGTCATCGATTACGTTCGCGTATACCAGTGAGTCCATTTTCATTTTTATTTCATTTTCGATAAAAACGCCGGAAAAAGCGTGATGAAACGAATTTCGGGACTCCATACTCCCCATCAGAGAGTTTCTGGTATCGGAGACCTCTGATCTTGGAGTCCCTTTTTTTATTTCCTTAAGATCGATTCAGGGTCTTCATATGAAAAAAACGACTTTCCTTTCATTTTTATTTAGTTTACTCCTTTTTTCGCCGACCGTTTTCCAAATCCCGACGGTATCTGGCGAGGAGCCGCTTTACCTTCAATTTCAGCCGAAAACGACTTCCCGCAGCCGCGAAAATACCGAATGGAGCAATTTCCGCGCAAATTCCACGACGAATGAAGCCCTTCCGCGTGTTCTTCTCATCGGCGATTCGATCGTCGCGGGGTACCAGGGAACAGTAACGCAGAAACTTCGCGGAAAGATGAACGTTTCGTTTTGGGCATCGTCCAAGTGCGTGACGGACGCGCAGTATTTTCAGGAACTGGATCTCGTCCTGAGTGCCGACAAGTACGACGTCATTTCGTTCAACAACGGGCTCCATTCGCTCACGACGGACCGTACGGAGTGGGAATTCGCCTACACTCAGGCAGTAAAATTCATTCGTGCGAAGTGTCCGAACGCTCGGCTTTACCTTACGACTTCCACGCCGCTGAAAGATCCGGCGATGACCGCGCAGGCACAGGAACTCAACGCGGTGGTCTGGAAGACTGCGGGATCGGAGAAACTTCCGGTGATCGACCTTTTCTCGCTGATGGATCCGCTGGATCGAGATCAGTACTGGAGCGATACGTACCATTACCGTGCCCCCGGGATCGAGCTGGAAGCTGCGAAAATCGCGGAGACGGTCGCTCCCATGGAATAAAAAAAAGAAATAGGTCCGGATTTTAAGGAAAATCTGTAGGCAGGGGCTTGACGGTTTTCCTTCAAAATGATACAATAAAAAGACTTCAACCCAAATCCAACGAAAGAGATCCTAAACAGGAGAGAAAAATGGAACTCAAAGGAAGCAAAACGGAAGCGAATCTGCAGTACGCATTCGCAGGTGAATCGATGGCGCGCAACAAGTACACGTACTTCGCGAGCGTCGCGCGCAAGGAAGGCTATCAGCAGATCGCCGCGATTTTTGAAGAAACGGCAGGAAATGAAAAAGAGCACGCCAAACTCTGGTTCAAGGCTCTCGGCGGCATTGGGGGCACGCTGGAAAACCTTCTGGCTGCCGCTGCCGGCGAAAATGAAGAGTGGACCGACATGTACCGCCGTTTTGCGGAAGATGCCGAGGCGGAAGGTTTCACGCAGCTTGCGTACCAGTTCCGTGCTGTCGCTGCGATCGAAAAGACGCATGAGGAACGCTATCGCAAACTCGCCGCCAATATTGAAAACGGCGAAGTTTTCGAGCGCGTCGGCGAAAACAAATGGTTCTGCCGCAATTGCGGTCATATTCACTACGGCGAAAAAGCTCCGCTGGTTTGCCCGGTCTGCGCGCATCCGCAGGCGTTCTTTGAAGTGAAAGCGGAAAATTATTGATCCGCTCGACTCGAGCTGAAAAAAACTGAAGCTGAAAAAAACTGAAGCTGAAAAAAACGTCGTTTTTCACAAGAAAACGGCGTTTTTTCTTTTAGCGGAAACTTTTCGCGAAAAAAATGTGCCGTGAGTTCCTCAAATTTGAAAGACGTCCCCTTGACATTCAGACGATTTTGTGTATACTATATCGTGTACCGAGGAAATTTTTAGAATTTGTGTTTCGATTTCAAGGCGCAAAGACTGAAAATGGAGGTTCTCTGGAGAATCCCGGACCGACCGGGTGCCGAAGGGGCAACGTACAGTGTACGGCACTGTGCCGAATCTCTCAGGCAAAAGGACAGAGCGCTTAAGATCCGTCTGTGTGCAGTTTTCTGTACGTTCCAATTCTCAGAGCCAATTCTTGGTGCATTCGATTTTTTGTTTCCTTCCGATCCACTAAAAAAATTTTCGTAATTTTAAAGGTCCAGCCATGCCGTCACTGCTCGAAATCGTTCAAAATATCAATTTTTACCTTTCCGACTACATTCTCGTCACCCTCCTTGTGGGGATCGGGATCTACTTCACCATCCGAACGCGGTTCGTTCAGGTCCGATGTTTTGGCGAGGGCATGAAGAAAGTTTTCGGGAACATTTCCTTACACGGTAAACGTCAGGAGGGCGGTCTGAGTTCCTTCCAAGCGCTTGCGACTGCGGTCGCGGCCCAGGTCGGCACTGGAAACATCGTTGGCGCGTGCGGTGCGATCCTGATCGGCGGTCCCGGCGCGATTTTCTGGATGTGGGTCATCGCATTCTTCGGCATGGCCACGATCTACGCGGAGGCCGTGCTTGCACAGGAGACCCGCGAAGTACACGAAGACGGTTCCTTTCACGGCGGCCCCGTTTTCTACATTCGGACGGCCTTTCACGGAACATTTGGACGATTTCTGGCCGGCTCTTTCGCTGTCGCAGCGACTTTAGCACTCGGTTTCATGGGTGCGATGGTCCAATCCAACGCCATTTCAGAAACGTGCCAAACAGCCTTCGGTTTCCCTGGCTGGTGCATGGGAGCGGCGGTCGCGTTCTGCTCTGCGCTCGTTTTTATCGGCGGTGCCCGGCGAGTCGCGGCGGTCACAGAAAAACTCGTTCCTCTGATGGCGCTCCTTTACATTCTTGGCAGTCTCTTCATCCTTTTCCAGCGTCTAGAGTATCTTCCAGAAACGTTCGGAATGATCTTCTGCTACGCCTTCATACCGCACGCGATCATCGGCGGTGGTTTCGGGACAGCTCTGAAGATCGCGATCAGTCAGGGAGTCAAACGCGGACTTTTCTCGAATGAAGCAGGTATGGGGTCCACGCCGCACGCACACGCCATGGCGAAAGTCAGCTCACCGCACGAGCAGGGCATCGTCGCGATGATCGGAGTTTTCGTCGATACCTTCATCGTTTTGACCATGACGGCTCTGGTCGTCATTTCCACCCTCTACGCAGGCGGCGGGATCCTTGCAGACGGAGCGGAAGCCGGAGTCACGAAAGCAAACATGGCGCAATTCGCATTCTCCAACATCATGGGAGAGTCGTTCGGAGCCTCCTTTGTGGCGGTCTGCCTCTTCTTTTTCGCATTTTCGACGATCTTGAGCTGGAATCTCTTCGGGAAGATCAATTTCACCTACCTTTTCGGAAAACGCGCCGTCCCGGTCTATTCCATCCTAGCGACGGGATTCATTTTCCTTGGCGCCTGTCTCTCAAACGATTTGGTCTGGGAGTTGACCGACATGTTCAACAATCTGATGGTCCTTCCGAACGTCGTGGGACTTTTTGCGCTTTCTTCCCTCGTCGTGCGTCAGGCACGAAACCGAAAAAAAGAAAGCTATTCCGACAAAACGCAGTGAACCTGCCGCTGAAAACAGGAGCGGGCCAGAGAAAACACTACCGCACGAAAGCCGCACGAAAGCCGCACGAAAGCCGCACGGAAGGAACGGGCACACGGCTGCCGGAGGGAGCAATTTTTTACTTTTTTCTTTAAAAAAGACCGAAAAAAACCTTCCGTAAACCGTTCATTCCGAGTATAATTGAAGCATTCAGATCCATTTCCTGCCCATTACTCACAAAAACGATCAAGATGAAGGAGTTTTTCATGAGCGCAAAACACGATTTCCTCGAATACTTTACGGTAGATCAGTCTGCCGGTTTTGATGCAGCCGCGGCTGGAGACCTGACCCGGTGGGCGTCGCCGGAATTTCCCGGAGTTTCCGTCGAGCGCAAGATCATGCGCGGCGGGCCGTCTGACGGAGTAGAAGTTTTCACGCTCTCCAATCCAACCCTCTCGATCTGCGTGATGCCGACACGCGGAATGGGGATCTGGCGCGTCATGGTCCGTCAGGGAGAAAAGATGGTCCGCGTCGGCTGGGAATCTCCCGTTCCGCTCCCCGTCCATCCGCGAAACGTCCCACTCGATCAGCCCGACGGTCTCGGGTGGCTGCGCGGATTCAATGAACTGGTCGCCCGCTGCGGTCTGGAATCCAACGGCGCCCCGGAATTCAACGAAAACGGAACGCTCCGCTGGCCGCTTCACGGACGCATCCAGAACACTCCGGCATACGTGGTCCGAATGGAGTTTGACGCGGAAAAACGCGAGATCCGACTCATCGGCGTCATGCACGAAGGACGCCTTTTCTTCAATTCGCTCGAGCTGGAAAGCTGCCTCACGCTCCCATTTGACGGCGCTGCTTTCCACGTGGACGACACCGTGCGGAATCTCTCGGCACGTCCGGCAGAATTTGAGCTTCTGTACCACGTCAACGTCGGTCAGCCAGTCGCAGACGGCGGTTCACGCGCAGAGATCCCCTGCCAGCGCATCGTTCCACGATGTCAGTGGGCGGCACAGAATCTCGCGCAGGCGCCGGAGTATCACGCACCGGTCACTGGCGAACCGGAAATGTGCTTCTTCTATGAACTTGCAGCGGATGAAAATGGAAACACCCAAACGATGCTCCGAAACCCCAACGGCGATTTCGCCATGACACTGGGATTCAGCGTGAAGGAGTTCCCCTACTTCTGCCAGTGGAAAGCACAGCATGCCGCGGAAGACGGCTACGTGACGGGCCTGGAACCGTGCATCAATTTCCCGAATACGCGGAGTTTTGAGCAGAAAAACGGCCGCATCGCCGTCCTTGAGCCAAACGCCTCGCGACATTTTGGGCTAGATTTTAGTTTCGCCGTTACGAAAGCGGAAGTTGAAACCGCCGCAGCCTCTGTCGCAGCGATCCAGGCGAAATGTCCTGACCCCATCGCCGTCTATGGACCGACTCTCGAATGGTGTGAGTAGAGAACGGTGAAAGTGTGCAAAAAACGCACTCTCCGCGCCTCCGCATGAAAAAACGAAACGCGTAAAACGCCTCTGACGTGAAGTCCCGTGTGCGTCCCCGTGTGCGTACCTGCGTGCGTACCTGCGTGCGTACCTGCGTGCGTCCCCGTGTGCGTCCCCGTGTGCGTCCCCGTGTGCGTCCCCGTGTGCGTCCCCG
>SUVI01000089.1 GCA_015062085.1 Planctomycetaceae bacterium | reverse complement strand
AGTTTGACTGGTCTGCAGTTTGACTGGTCTGCAGTTTGACTGGTCTGCAGTTTGACTGGTCTGCAGTTTGACTGGTCTGCAGTTTGACTGGTCTGCAGTTTGATTAACTGGAAAATGACGGGGACGGTTCTCTCATTTTCCCGCCATTTTTTGAATTTCAAGGAGTTGAATGATGGATCTTTTATTCGGAAAACGCTTTTTCTTTTCCGTGGTCCTGCTTGGGGCATTGGGTTTTACTGGGGCTGTGCCGGTGAATTTTACGGTTTGTGTGTCGGCGGCTTCGACCTTAGCTTCAGATACGGTACCTGGAACTGAAACTCAGACGGTCTTGTGGGCGAGACCCGATCTTGTGCAGGAAGTTCTGGACGGAAAGCGGACGGAAGCTGTGGCCTCCTGGTGGGGGTTCGATGCAGAAGACTCGACCCGTTTTTTGCAGGCAGCGCTGGATTCCGGCGTCAAAAAACTGACGATCGACCGGCAGGCGTCCGAATGGATCGTGCGTCCGCTTTCCGGGGCGAGCAATCTGGAATTAGTCCTTCAGGACGGCGTCGTCATTTTGGCCAAGCGGGGTGAGTATCTCGGAACTTCCGATGCGCTCCTGCGTCTGCGAAAGTGCGAAAACGTCATCATTCGCGGCGAGTCGCCAAGTGCGAAAGCCGTTCTTCGTATGTGGAAATCGGACTACCAGAAAGCCCCCTACCATGCTGCGGAATGGCGGCACGGTCTCTCGATCCTCAGCTCGAAAAACGTGCTCGTTCAGGACTTGACCATTGAGTACACCGGCGGGGACGGCATCTACCTCGGTGTTTGCGAGCGTGGTGTGACGAACGAGAACGTCACGATTCGGCGAGTGGACTGCAACGAAAATCACCGTCAGGGGATCAGCGTCATCTCGGCAAAGGATCTCCTGATCGAAGACACGCTGCTGCGCAACACGAACGGAACGGCACCGCAGGCAGGGATCGATTTCGAGCCGAACCATAATACGGAGGAACTGACGAACTGCGTCATGCGCCGATGCGTCTGCGAAGGAAACTACGGCGACGGTTACGAATTTTACCTGCCGAATCTCGATAGAAGCAGTCCAGCGGTCTCGATCCTGCTGGAAGACTGCGTTTCGCGCGGAAATCGGAGAAACGGTATTTTCTGGACCGCTGCAAAGGGGAAAGACCGGAAAGGAAACCCCGCCGAACCGCTTCGGGGCACGCTGACCGTGCGGAATTTCACGACCGAAAACGAAACGCAGTGCGGGATCCTCCTGCGCGGAAATCCGATCGATTCGGCAAAGCTGGAATTTGAAAACGTCGAGGTGAAAAAACCGATGGGAACTCCCATTCTTCTTAGCTCCAACCTGGATATTCAGAATGCGTGCGGAAACGTGAAATTCACGAACGTCCGCGTCATTGATGAAAATCACGACCGGCCGATCTTTGAGTTCCGCGATATATCCACGGAGTCTTTGGGAATGGCGGAGGTCGAGGGAGAGATCCTTTGCGAGCGGAATGGAAAAACGGAAAAACTCACCTTTACGCCGGAGTGGATCCGCGAAAACTATCCCATCAAGAACACGCGGCGTCTTCCGATCCTGCCTTTTGATGTCTCCGAACTTGTGCCGTACTCTGAGCCTGCTGACGGAATGGGAGAGACGAACATTCCGATGATGCGGATCCGCCATGATGCGCGTTTTCTGTTCTTCGCAAAAGCGGGAGAGCGTTTGGGATTCACGATCCGCCATACGCGCGTCGGACGTCAGGATGCCAGGGATCTTCCGATGGCAATGGTCGCGCCGGATGGAAAGAAGATCCCGCTGGAACCTCTTCCATTCATGAAAAGCACGGCTTACGAGATCGAGGCGAGGCAGACTGGAATTTACGTTTTGGAGTGCATGGGGTCTCCTCACTCTTTCCATTTGGAAAAAACGACTGTACCGGTTTCGATCGACGCTTCCAAGGTGAATTTCCTTTCCGCGGTCGGGAATATTTATTTCATGGTTCCGAAAGGGACGAAAGAGTTTGGCGTCTGTATTTCTGCAAGCGACGGAGAACGTGCCTCGGCGGCCGTTTATGCGCCGAATGGTGAGAAACGCTGGGAAATGGACCCGATCTGCTCTACTGAATTTTTCTATCCCTCCGAGGAAGAGGCTCTTGAAGGCGGGATCTGGAGGATCCAGTTCAGAAAGCCGAAAGAAGGCGGTTTTGAAGACTTCTTTTTGCGTCTGCAGAACATTCAGCCCATCATTGCGCAGGATCCGGAACTTCTTCTGATCGAAAAGTAGATTGTGCACCGAAAGACTCTATTTTCGGAGTGTATTTTCTGAAAAAACGGCATCCTGCGGAATGTGCGGGATGCCGTTTTACTGACGCAAGCGTATCGGATCCCCTTCAGCGGAAGTTTAGGGAAGTTTAGGGAAGTTTAGGGAAGTTTAGGGAAGTTTAGGGAAGTTTAGGGAAGTTTAAAGGATCCGGAAGGCTTTTCGGGATTTGAATTTTCCTGGTGCCGCCGTAAATTTTTCCATTCCTTCGACCAGGACCGTGAATGGATGATCTTCCGGTTTTCCGAGTTCGATCATGTCGCCGACTCGCCATTTGAGCAGACCCTGCGGCGATATCTTTGCGCCGGAAAGCTGAACGGAGACGCATACCGGAGTCTTGGCCAGCGCCTCCGCCATGCTCTGCGCATCATTTTCGTCAGCCATTTCGTCCAATGAGCCGAGATCGAGCTGCCGGTGCGGGTAGGAACGCCAAAGCCGAAATGTTCCGCCAAATGTCCCGGCATCGAGACGGAATTCCGCCGCGGTAAAATTCCGAAATTCAGGACGCGAAAGTTCCGCCGTCGGCAAAAACTCCGTCGGAGACGAGATCCGTCCCGTTTCCAGAACGGCTTGATGGAAAAGATGCAGAAAACGGGAGGCGAGACGTTTTTCCAGCAGCGTAAGTGGCCGATCCGGCGAAAGTTCCTCTTCTTCGACCGTTCCCTCTCCGCCTTGAAGCCAGTCCAGAAGCGAGAAGAAGAGTTTCGGTTCAAATTCAAACCCGATGACACTTCCGGGCGGAATGTCTTCGCCGGAAAGCTGATAAAAGAAAGCGGGACCAGAGACCAGCGTTGGAGAGAGCGGTTTCTGATTCACCCACCGTACTGCGGCGGTCTCGCGCAAAAGAGCAGTCAGCGGAGTTTGGAGCCAAGCTCCGAATGCACGAAGAAAGCGGGTTTCCGGTTCAAAATTCATGGATCTTTTCGTGTTTTCGACAAAATACTTCGGAACTCGAATCAGTTTAAAAAGGAACTGCGCATCCGGAACGATCTGCAAAGTGTGCCGGATGCTCAAAGCGGTTCTGGTACGGTTTCACTACGGTGAACTCTCTACGGTTTAACCGCGGGTCTGGCCGTCGCCGTAGACGATGTATTTGTAGCTGGTCAGTTCACGCAGACCGCATGGACCGCGAGCGTGGAATTTATCCGTACTGATGCCGATCTCCGCGCCGAGACCGAACTCCCCGCCGTCGTTGAATCGCGTCGAAGCGTTGATCATGACGGCCGAGCTGTCGATGCGGAGTGCGAATTCACGGGCTGCCGCGAGATCGTTCGTGCAGATGGCTTCCGTGTGGCCGGAAGAGCACTGGTTGATGTGGCGGATCGCTTCATCAAGTGAATCTACGATTTTGCATGAAATGACCGGTCCGTGGTACTCCGTGTAGAAATCAGCGTCGGAGGCGGTAACTGCGAACGGAATGGCTGCGCAGGTCGGTTCATCGCCGCGGATCTCGACACCGCGTTCTTTCAGAGCTTCCGCGATCTTCGGAAGGAGCGTTTCAACGACGGCACGATGCACGACGAGAGACTCTGCCGCATTACAGACGCCCATGCGCTGGCATTTCGAGTTGATCACGATGTCGAGCGTTTTGGCCTCTTCGGCTGCTGCGTCGACGTAAACGTGGCAGTTTCCGGCGAAATGCTTGATCACCGGCATCGTCGCTTCGTTCGTGACTCTGCGGATCAGACCTTCACCGCCGCGCGGAATGGTGACGTCGATGAACTGGTTCATCTTGAGGAAGTGCCCCACGGCATCATGATCTGTTGTGGCGACGAGCTGAACAGCGTCACGCGGAATGCCGGCTTTTTCCGCAGTTTCGGAGAGGAGTTCCGCGATCTTCATGCTGGAATGGATCGCTTCCTTCCCGCCGCGCAGGATCACCGCATTACTGCTCTTGACGCACAGTGCCGCAGCGTCTGCCGTCACATTCGGGCGCGATTCGTAAATGAAGAAAACGACTCCCAGCGGGACGCGGACTTTCTGCACATCCAGACCGTTCGGACGCACCTGAGACGAGATCACTTCTCCCACCGGATCCGGAAGTTTCGCGACGTACTCAAGAGCCTGCGCGATGTCTTCCACGCGCTGCGGATCCAGCTTCAGGCGGTCGATCTCCGCGGGAGTCAGACCGTAACCGGGGGCGGCTTCCAGATCCTTTTCGTTTGCGGCGAGGATCTCGGCCATTCGTTCACGCAGGATCCCGGCACTGAGGTTGAGCCAGTCGTTTTTCTGTTTTCCCGTCACGCTGGCGAGTTCAGCAGAGGCCAGTTTCGCACGCTGGGCGACGTCGAAGCAGTACGCTTCCAGGTTTTCGATCTTCATTTGATTTGATTCCGTTGATTTGATTCCGTAAATGACTGAGGGGTAAACTTCCGCATTGAAAGGCGATCGGGCGTCAAACCGCAATTTTCATGTCAAACCGCAATTTTCATGTCAAACCGCAATTTTCATGTCAAACCGCAATTTGGCGTCTGTGGGCATTTCCCCGGGACTTGATGGACGTTCATTTTCCATTAATTTAACTCAAGATCCGTAAAAAGTCAAGACCTTCCAGGCATTCGGATCGAAATTTTTCTAAATTCTTCCCGATTTTTACGTCCTGAATGAAAAGGGCGGAAAATGGCTCTTCCGGCAAGTGTGTACCGATCCAGGGGCGATTTTTACCACTGAAACCACTGAAAATGCACAGAGTCACTCCGAAGTGAGAACACGAAAAGCACGAAAAAACACGGATCTTGCGAAATATTTTAAAATTTTTTAAGATCCATTTGCGGCTTTTCGTGTTTTCCGTGAAATTTGTGTCAGGGCACGTTTACTGCTTTTTTTCCTTTTTCTTCTTTCTTTTTCAGTGTGTTTCTGCGTTTCTGCGTTTCTGCGTTTCTGCGCTGCACTCTCAGTGGTCAAATCGCGTTCCGGTCCGGTACGCACTTGCCGGAAGAGCCGAAAAGAAAAGAGGAAGCGGGGAATGTGGCCGGAGAGAGTGCTATTGACAAAATTTTAATTTTGAGTATAATGAAAAATATTATGTGTTTTCAGACGTTTTTCCTATTCCAAAAAGGAGTTGATTTCATGAAAGTCGCCAATATTCGCACGAATCGCGGTCTGATCCGTTTCCAGCTTTTTACGGATGAAGTGCCGGTCACGACGCAGAATTTCATCGATCTCGCCAACAAAAAATTCTACGACGGGATCGTTTTTCACCGCGTCATCGCCGATTTCATGATCCAGACTGGCGACCCCACAGGCACGGGATGCGGCGGCCCTGGATACAAATTCAAGGACGAGTTCCACAAAGATCTGCGTCATGACGGTCCCGGCGTCGTTTCCATGGCCAATGCCGGCCCGAACACGAATGGATCGCAGTTCTTCATCACGCACGTCGCTACCCCGTGGCTGGACGGCAAACATTCCGTTTTCGGAAAGGTCCTTGAAGGACAGGATGTTGTGGATGCCATTCGTCAGGGCGACAAAATGGAAGAAGTTTTCATTACGGAAGAGTAAGATCCCGATCTGCTGCGTTTTGTCTCGGATCCTGAGAAAAAAAGGAGGAATTTCATGCGCATCGTCGTCATGGAGACCGGCAGTTTTGGTGTGCCTACTGTGAAGCTGCTCTACGAGAGCCGGCATGAGATCGCTGCTCTGGTCACGCAGCCGAAAACGGAAAATAAAACGCGCCGTGAACCCCTTCCGGAACCGGAGATCGTTCAGCTTGCGGAGGCTCACGGTACGCCGATCCTGCGTTTTCCGAAAATCAAAGATCCAGAGGCTGTCGCGGCGCTTCGTGAACTGAACGCCGACATTTTCTTTATCTGCGACTACGGGCAGATCCTCTCGCCGGAGGGGATCCAGGCAGCACGGCTTGGCGGGATCAATCTTCATGGTTCCATCCTGCCGAAATACCGCGGTTCCGCTCCCGTTCAGTGGACGATTCTCAATGGAGACGCGGAAGCCGGTGCGACGGTCATCCACATTACCCCGGAAGTTGATGCCGGTCCGATGCTTTCCATTGTGCGGACTCCCGTCGGTGAGAATGAAACCGCGGACGTTCTGGAGGCGCGCCTTGCGGAACTCGGGGCGCCAGAAGTCCTTCGGGCTATCGATGCTCTGGAAAAAGATCCGGATCATCTTGCTGCTGCGGTCATTCAGGATGCTTCACAGGCTTGCGGTGCGCCGAAGATCCGAAAACAGATGGCTCAGATCGACTGGTCGCTCTCTGCCGAGGAGATCCGGAATCGCGTCCGTGCGTTTGAGCCATGGCCTCGAACTTTTACTACGTGGCAGAAATCGGAAAAGAAACCGCCTATGCGTTTGATCCTGCTTCCCGTTCCGGAGCTTCTTGCGATGGAGGTCCCGGCGGGAACGGTTCCCGGTACGGTTTTAGCTGTTGGAGAGACACTTGCCGTTGCGACTGGAAACGGTGTCCTTGCTATCCGTCAGCTTCAGCCCGCCGGTAAGAAGCCGCAGTCTGTCTTTGATTTTCTGTGTGGAAATGCGATCCAAGTCGGTGACGTTTTGAAATAGTGGTCTCCGCATTTGCGAATTTCCAAAGCCGTCGAAAATGACGGCTTTTTTGTTGTTTTGGCGGGGTAACGCGAGACTCGCAGAGACGTGCTGTCTCTTGGAGCTGATCGATTGCTGCAGGACGCTTTTCCTTACCTGATCGTGTGCCTGAAGGGTGATGAAGTATTGGCCTTTCCTCTAGAATGAAACGGCTTTGATTTTTTTGTCGCAATTAGGAGTGAAGGGGAATGGCGAAGATCCACTGGTATACGAAAATTTTTGCTCTTGCGGGATTTTGGTGTGCATTTTTGGTGCTTTTAGGGGCGATCGGAGGGGAGAACGGCCTTTGGGGGGATCCGCTTTCTGGAAAAACGCTCCGAATCGAATTTGTTCCGGAGATGGATGAGGTCCAGATCGGGAAAAAGTGGAGAGCGCAAGTTGAGCTGAACCGCAGTGAGGAGAAAGTCTTTCTGGAATCCTGGGACAAAAATTTCTCGCTCATCCAGCGTGCGGTGACTCCTGAAATGGTACGTGAGATCTCACGGTGGGGAAGGGAGGAAATGGAGAATTTTCGTTACGTTGCGCTCCCAAGGCCGTCACAAACATCTTGGGAAACCGTTCGGCACGATCCGCGAAAGGAACTTTTTTTACGGCAAGCCCGGCTCATTTCGCTGCCTTCCGTGCCGCAAATGAAACGGGAGTTGATCGCGTATGCGCTCTTTGATTCCAGAACGGGAAATATCCTCTGGGTCGGGATCACGATCCAGAGCCAGATCCTGCCGGAAGAGAAAAAAAATCGCTGGTGGTTTTTTTGAGTTAAGGTACTCGAGGCTGGTGCGGAAGGCGGTGCAGACAAGAAAAGAAGGTCCATCCGGGAACTGCGAACTAGTTTTACCACTGAAAACACTGAAAACCCACAGAGAAACACTGATCTTAATACAAAAAGCAGCAAAAAACAGACTGTTCGAACAAATTTTGAATTTTAAAAAATTCATTTGCGTCTTTTCGTGTTTTCCGTGAAATTCGTGTCAGGGCATGTTCCTTGCCTTTTTTCCTTCCTTCTTTCTTTTCAGTGTGTTTCTGCGTTTCGTCTGCGTTCTCAGTGGTAAAATGCGGTCCGGGGCGGTACGCACTTTCCGGAAGAGCCGAAAAGAAAAACGAACAGGACGCCGTTCGAAATGTCCTGTTCGCAAAAGTGTCAGAAAAAGCGCTTTAGGGAGGACTTCTGAATGGGCACGCTTCAGAAGTTTGATTTTTCCACGAAATTTATCCTACGAGGGAGAAAACGACCGGCGTTCCGCCGATGGCTTCGATGAATTCCTCAAAAATACGCAGATCAAGAGCGGTCGCGCACGCGCTTTCCGGATGGAACTGGGTGCCGATGACGAACCAATCGTCGATCTCGGACTCGATCGCCTCAATGACGCCGTCGGGAGAAGTCGCGGAAACGAAAAATCCAGGCGCTACTTCATTCACGGCCATGTGGTGGCGGGAACAAACGCGGATCTCGGAATCTCCGTAGATCTTTTCCATCAGTGTGCCGGGTACGACATTCAGTGTGTGACGGTGAACTGGGGTATGGCGGTCAAAATGGGGCATTGCCGTCGGAAGGTCGATCGGAATGTGAAAGAAAAGGGAACCGCCCATCGTCACGTTCAGGAGCTGCATCCCGGCTCCAATTGCCAAAAGCGGGATCTTCTGTTCCGCGACGACGCGCATGAGCATCCGGTCGAAATCCTCGCGGCGAACCGGCATCGGACGGACCGTGGAGTGAAGAACGTAGCCGTCACGACGGGAATCCAGATCACCGCCCCCGATCATGACGATACCATCCAGTTTTTTCAGAATCTGACGCAGATCCTCTTCGTTCTGCATCGGCGGGAGAATCACCGGAATGCCTCCGGCGCGCAAAATCGACTCATAGTAACCGGCCCAGACGTAACTGAAAGCTTCTTTTTCCCCCTTGGCTTCCAAGAAATCTGCATTGATCCCGATGACCGGTTTTTTTCCGAATTGCATTTAACTTCCTCCTGAATAAACGCGTGCAAGCCCGCACAAAAGCGGTTCCTGATTTCGCCCCCCCTCCATTTCCGCCCTCCTCCATGATGGGCTGAAAAAGAAGTCCCCAAACTTTATGCGTCCTTTTCTTTTATCCCCGCGGCTTAATGCTGACGGCCTGCCAGCTGCGCTTTGACGCTCGGAATGAAGTCCTCGAAATCAGGTGGAAATTTTTGTCTGTCTGATTTTTCTATGCGATAGGCTTACCCTGTTTCCTTTCAAACGGCCCTTAAAGACCGCCTAGAAGTGCAAATCTGCCCAAAGTATACTCTTCTGAAATTTTAAAGTCAAGCATTTTCTACATTTTGGGAGATGATTTTCCTGGAGCACAATATTTGGCGTTATGGAATTTGGGTAAATGTGGTTTTCCGCAAGTGTGTGCCGGAAATATTTTTGCAACCTGAATTTTCGTTAAATCCGGAGCATTTCCAGATCGCTTTTTTAGAGTAAATTTGAAAGTGCTGCAATTATTGAGACTTGCCGAAAAATAAAAAAAGAGGAGATGCGGGACCTCCTCTTTCTTTGGATCCAATGAATTGCGTTTAACGTTCCAAACGCGCGATCGCTTCCTCGACAGCGGCAAGCTGGGCTTTCAGATCCGCCAGCGAAGCACGTTCCGCATCGACGACCTTCGCCGGGGCTTTGGCCGTGAATGCTTCGTTCGAGAGCTTCTTCTCCTTGCCGGCTATGAATCCGAGCAGTTTCTCTCGCTGTGTGCGGTTCTTTTTCAGTTCCGCTTCCACGTCGATCAATCCTTCAAGATCCACGCCAAGTTCCCAGTTCGCGCCCGTAGCGTTGGATGAAAGTTCCGGCATTTGCGCGTCCGGGCAGCATTCGGTCAGCACAGCCTGTGCCATAGAGGTGAAGTACGGCTTCATCGGCAGGATCAGCGCGGCGATCTCCGACGGACACTTCACCGCAAATTTGACTTCCTGCTTGACCGGCACGTTCTGGCGCGCACGGATCTCGCGGACGGCTTTCAGGACGTCCTGGAAAACGACGAACTGTGCCTCGATCGTCGGATCGATCCGGTTCGCAGTGTCGACGAACCACGGCGCGTTCATGATGCTTTCCGGCTGTTCGCGGGCTAGATCTTCCGCCGTCAAACCGCGTTTCGGAGCGACTTTTGCCATCAGCTGCCAGACCTCTTCTGTGATGAGCGGAATGACCGGGTGCCAGAGCTTCAGCAGCGCATCCAGAACGAACGCGATGACTCGCTTGGCGACCGGTTTGAGTTCCGGCGTCTGGAGACGGTATTTCGCGATCTCGATGTAGTTACTGCAGAACTCATCCCACGTGAAATCGTAAAGCGTGCGGACACACGCAGCGTAATCGTATTTTTCGATCCCTTCCGTGAACATTTTCGCCATCGTGCAGAGACGGCTCAGGATCCATTTGTCCTCCATGAAAAGTTCCTCGTCGGAAATAGGTTCCAGCGTGTAGTCTGGACGGGAAACTTCTTCAAGGTCTTCCATCAGGTACATCATGGCGAAACGGGAAGCGTTCCACAGTTTATTGCAGAAATTGCGTCCCATCTCAAAACGCTCGGAGATGACCGTGCCGCGTTTCAGAGCCAGGTCTTCCTCTTTCTTCGCCCACTGGGTCGAGAAGAATTCCTTGCATTTCGGGCACTTTACGCGCGGACGGATACGGTTTTCCTTCGTCTGTTCGACGCTCTCACCGCAGTGCGGGCACTCGAAATCGACGGGAAGACGGACGTCCTGAGAATCGGTCGCGAGCCACGCTACGCCTAGACGCAGCGCATCTGCGCCGTACTTCTCGATGACGTCGAGCGGGTCGATGCCGTTTCCTTTGGATTTGGACATCGTTTCGCCGTACTTGTCGAGGATCTTCGGATGAATGTAGACGTGCGGGAACGGGATCTCTCCGCAGTTTTGCAGGCCCGTCAGGACCATGCGGGCGACCCAGAGCGTGATGATGTCGCGGCTCGTGATCAGGACGCTCGTCGGATAGTAGTACTTCAGCTCTTCCGTCTGTTCCGGCCATCCCAGCGTCGAGTGCGGCCAAAGCGCGGAACTGAACCATGTGTCGAGCACGTCGTCATCCTGTACCAGTTCCCAGCCGGGAAGAGCATCTTTCGCCAGCTCGCCGTCCTGCAGGCAGATCCACCATTCTTTTCCTTCTTCGTCCCACGCCCATTTCACGTCGGAACGGTCGGCAAACGCAGCTTTCAGTTCATCTTCCGACGGCATTTTTTCGGAACCGTCCACCGCGCGCACGTACCAGATCGGGATACGGTGGCCCCACCAGAGCTGACGTCCAATCGGCCAGTCGCGTTTCTCGGAGAGCCAGTCGAGGTACGTTTTGGCATAGCGTTCCGGGAAGATCTGCACACGGCCGTCCGTCACGGCATCCATCGCGCTCTGAGCCAGGTCGGCCATGCGGACGAACCACTGGTCATTCAGGAACGGCTCAATGACCGTTTTGGAGCGGTCGCTGACTGGGACTTCGTGCTGATGGTCTTCCACCTTGAGGAGAATGCCGGCAGCTTCCAGATCCGCGACGATCGCTTCACGCGCTTCGAGCATCTTCATGCCGACGTATTTTTCCGGAACGGTACGGCTCAATGCAGGTTCTTCGGCCGTCACGTTGGCGAATTTTCTTCCGTCCCAGGCGTAAACGCTTGCTTCAGCCGTCAGCGTGCCGTCTTTCTTCATGATGTTGATGAACGGCACCATAGCACGTTTTCCGACTTCAAAGTCGTTCGGGTCGTGTGCCGGAGTGATCTTCACGCAGCCGGTCCCCATTTCCGGTTTTGCCCAGATGTCCGTCACGAGCGGGATCTCACGATTTGCCAGCGGGAGCATGAGCTTCTTGCCGGCTTTTGCCATTTCCGCGAGTTTTTCAAGGAGTGCGAGGTGCGTTTCGCGACGTTTCAGGAGCATTTCGAGCTTCGCTTCCAGTTCCGCTTTGTCCGCGTCACGACCAGCAGCTTCCGCGGCGGCGAGTTCCTCGCGGATCGCATTTTCGAGCAGGTCGAGCTGCTTGCGCGGTTCTGGATGGCATGCGACGCACGTGTCGCCAAGCATCGTTTCCGGGCGAGTCGTCGCGACCGTCACGTACTCCAGATCGCCTTCCTGCGGGTCGATGACCGGGTACTTGAGGTACCAGAAATGCCCGTCGTGCGTTTCATTGTTGATCTCATCGTCGCTTACGGCTGTCTGAAGGGCGGTGTCCCAGTTCACGAGCTTTTTACCGCGGTAGATCAATCCTTTTTCAAAGAATGTGAAGAACGTGTTTCGGACCGCTCGCGCGCAGACCGGGTCAAGGGTGAATCGGAGCCGATCCCAATCGCAGCTGACGGACAGTTTCTTCAGCTGGCCGATGATGCGCTTTTCGAAAGAGTCTTTCCAATCCCAGATGCGCTTGACCATTGCTTCGCGCCCGATGTCGTTTCGGGTCAGTCCTTCTTCTTCACGGAGTTTTTTCTCCACCATTGCCTGCGTCGCGATCCCGGCATGGTCCGTTCCGGGGACCCAGAGAGCTTCAAAACCCTGCATTCTCTTCATGCGGATCTGAATGTCCTGCAGCGTATTATTCAGTGCGTGCCCCATGTGCAGCGCCCCTGTGACGTTCGGCGGCGGAATGACGATGGTGAACGGCTTTTTATGGGGGTTCGGCGTACTGTGGAAAAGTCCCTTTTCCTCCCACCAGGGATACCATTTTTCCCATGCGGAGTGGAAATCGTACTGCTTCGGAAGTTCAAAATTCTCTGACATTTGGGCACCAAAATTAAGGGATTCGAGTGAAAAATGAAAAAACTTTCTATATTATTTTACCTGAAATAGAAAAATTTTCAAGGGGGGAGAGCCGTGTTTAGGGTTGCTGAACGGATTTTCAAACAAAAAAGCGCACAAAAACAGAGATCTGTGCGCTTTTTGGGGAAGATCGGAGAGCTTTTACTCGATGAGGAACCCCCATGCGTCAAGCTCGACATGTTTTTGCGTTCCGTCCGGGAGTATTGCGTCGAAGGAAACGGCTTTTCCGCGGACGTTCACCGCAACGAAAGTCTGTTTTTCACCAAGGACTCGCATGTACGTCAGGACGTCATCTTCCGCGGAATTATCGAGCCAGATCAGTTTTCCAGCAGTGAGTTCCGGGCGTACTTTTCGTTCTGCGGCGAGTTGGCGGATCAGGGCTGTTCGGCGTTTGGCTTCGTCGGAATCTGCGTTTCCCCAGTCGACTTTGCAGCCGAATTTGGACCCGAAGATCGAGTGGCGGTTTTTGTCGCAGATCTCTTGGCCGCAGTAAAGCATCGGGGTCCCGTCGAGCGTGAACATCATGGCGAGCATGGCATTTACGCCTTTTTCGGTCCAGCGTTTTTCGACGCGGTTTTCGTAGTCGTCGTTCGAGATGTCGTGATTGTCGATGTAGTGGATCACGCGGTCACCGCCGATCGGACGCTGCGCACGAAAGCGTTCTTTCACGCCTCGGATCTCTTTTGCGGAGAGTCCCTCATCGTAAACTCGCCGGATGAAGCCGTAGATCGGGAAACTGTAGTTCAGGTCAAACGCCTTGAGCTGATCCCGCCAGCGCGTTCCTTCGGAGAGAAGTCCGATCTCCGGATCGAGCTTTTCGAGCCGAACGCGGGCTTCTTCCCAGAAATCGAGCGGAATGCGGTCCGCGACGTCCATACGGAAGCCGTCAACGCCGTATTCGCCGACCCACTGTTCCATGTTCGCGAAGAGGTACTCGCGCAGTTGCGGAGAGGCGAAGTTCAGAGCAGGGTACTTCCAGGCCTCGGTGATGATTTTCCCATTTTTATCGCGCTTCACGAAATTCGGGTCTTTGTCGATCAGGACGGCCGTCGGTCCGCAGTGGACGTAGACCATGTCGAGCATGACGCGCAGACCGAGCGAGTGTGCGGTGTCGATGAACGATTTCAGGTCCGCGTCGGTTCCATATTCGGGATCCACATGGTAGAAGTCCTTCATCCGGTAGGGATTCCGCGGATTTTCCATGCCGGACTTTTTCTGCCTCGGACTCCAGAATTCGCGGTTCATGTCGTCGTCTGCGACAAAAACGGGGCAGAGATAGACGATCGTGACGCCGAGATCCGCAATGTGCCGGAGTTTTCCCTCTGCGGCTTTCAGTGTCCCTTCCGGAGTAAATGCACGAGGATTGATCTGGTACATTACGCCTTCCGTGATCCACTTTTTGGCGGGACGCGCGGTCTGCTGGTTCAGCGGGAGTTCTGGAGTTTTGGTGCTTGGGGCGGCAGCCGGGGACTGCGTTTCCTGGGACTGCGTTTTCTGGGACTGTGTTCCTGGAGACTGCGCAAAAACCTGAGCATCCAAAAGTGTGTATCCCGCTGTGAATGTGCCTGCAAGGATGAGGCAGGTGAGGATCTTTCTCATGAAGAAGACCTTTCTTGAAATTTAGGGTAAATGGGGGGACTATTTTTCTGCGTTTTCTGAACGGATGCTGTACATGGTGCGTCCGATCTCGCGGACTTTGGCGATGATCTCCGGATACGGAGTGTCGGTGATGTCGATCAGTCCGATCTGGTAGTTTTCGCCATCGAAACGGCCTGTAGTTGCCTGCGCGCCGTACTGGAACCAGTGGGTACCGACGATCGCGGGATTTTCGAGCGCGGAACGAACGTACGCATAGTACTTTTCCGCTCGTTCATTCTGGTCTTTCGCGCCGCGCAGCCCCGTATGGAAGACGCCGCGGTCAAGTGCGCCGAAGTGGAACTCGCCAATGATGCACGGTTTGTCGATTCCTTCCGGGAGTCGGAAGTTTTTCAGATGTTCCTCGTACCGATTGTAGCTCATGACGTCAACATACTTCGCCATGGCGTACGCGGCCGTGTCGCAGGTCCACGCAAAACGGCAGCCCAGGTCAAGCGTTTCCGGCGCCCCGGCACGGAGTTCTTCGTGAATGACCGCGAAGTATTTCTCCGCGATGACGGCATAGAAAGCGTCCAAATCGGGATTCATGGCGGGATCTTTCGGAACCGCAGTGGACTGGATGACCGCGTTCCAATCCGTGTATTCTGTTTTCCAGACCTGATTGAGTTTTTCGATGGTGCCGTACTTTTGCTGAAGAAAGTTTACGAACTCCAGTTTTGCCGGCTGGTCCGCGGGCGAGGCAAGCGCAGCGCGTGCCAAGGAGTACTGACCGCCCCAGGAAAGTTCATTATTCACGAACGCGCCGATGCAATACGGACTGTTGAGCGCTTCCTGATTCGATTTTACGGAATTCCGGATCGAAGTGCGGAATTCTTTGGTGAATGGATCCGGGAACTTGCCCCAGTATCCTTCGGAACCTTCGATCGGACGGCCTCCGGCGTAAAGCGTCACGACGTACGGCGTTTTCTGCATCTTGAAGATCTCGCCGCTCGACCAGTTCCCGATCGTGTTCATTCCCCAGCTCGCGAGACGTTCGTGAGCCGACTCACTGTGCCGTGCTGCGAAATCGGGACCATATTTGCGTTCGAGATTCGCTTTCGTCCAGTTGAACGTACGGAATTCTCCCTTGCCGCCATAGTATCCAATGTGCGTCCAGCCTTTTCCGTAGAACGGCGACTCTTCCGGAAGTCCCTCGAAATAGTGTTCACGGTCGGAAATCGGTCCGTTTCCGTTCGACATTCCGACGCAATCCGTCCCGTGCGACCAGAAGAGATGCCCGTCCGGGGTGACGAACCACCAGTTTCCGTCCACCTTTTCGACACGGAAATGCCCGGTCGCTTTGAGTTTCGGGCCGTCGAGCCAGCCGCCGTATTTGTCCCAGTTTCCGGGACGCGGATTGGCTGCGATGTCTGCTTTTTCCGCCTCGATCCGTTCCGCAAACTCGGCATCCGAGTGGATCTTTCCGGGCCAGTCCTCATACTTGAACTGTCCGTAACGGTCGATCATCGGAAAGAATTCCTCCGGCGTCATCTTCATCCAGTCTGCCGTCATGTTTTTACGGACGCTTTCTGCCGCACGCACGGAGTAGATCCGGAATTTCGCGGGCCGGGCTTCTTTCCCAATGAAAATGAAGAGCGAAAGAACGTTCTTCCAGTCGAGCGACGCTCCCGACGTTCTCGCACCGCCGGGGAGTCCGCGCATCCCGAAGACTTTTCCGCGAAGCTGTTCGGGGAACGCAGCCGGGAGGGAGATCTCGCAGGTCTTGCGCGTTTTGGCTTCCACCTGGAAACTGGAAGTGAACCAGTTCGCATTATTCTGCCGAGCTGCAGCGTCATCGATGCGCACATGGTAGGTCATGGGATGGTCTTCCAGATTCTCGATGTCCACGAGGATCTGCGTCTTTCCCTCCAGATCCCACTCACCGCGCCAAACTGGACCGGGCCAATTGTATCCGCGGCCGTGAGCGTCAAATTCCGCATACGCACCGTCCACAGAGACCGACACCTCCGACGCGTTCAGGTCGGTTTGAGAAAGCATCGCGGGGGTGAAAAAAACTATCTCCTGGGCGGTATTTTTCTGACTCGCGGCAGGTACGGCGTCTGCGGCGGAAAGAGCAGCGGGAGAAATGGAAAGCGCGGCGGCTGGAACTCCGGCAAGAAGTAAGGCCGCGAGGTATTGGGAATGGCAGGATCGAGGCATGGGAAACCTTTCTATTTATGGGGGGGATAGTGAGTTCATGAAATGGATCAGCTGGAAAAGTCTGATTTTTGGCAGACTTCCCGCGTCCGCAAAGGAACCGTTTCCGTCAATTTTATCCTCTCTGTAAAAAAATTCAAGGCGGGTGGGGCACTGTGGGCTTTTTTTCGGAGAAATTTTTTGAGTTTTTTCTGTTTTTTGAGCTTTCCGGAAATTTTTGAAATTTTCAGGAAATTTAACGTTTTTTCATCGGGATGTCGGGAAAGTCTCCTTGACCTACCTGTCTTCATGAGGTAAAATGAGAAAAGAGCTTGGCCCCACACGCCATGCGAACGGTCCATCCTTCCCAATTAACCTCCCAATTAAAGGATTTTTTATGTATTGCCGTAAATTTCACGTTTCGCGTCTTCTGTCTGCTTTCATTTTTCTGTTTCTTGCTGCAAGCATCTTTTCTCTCGCTTTTCCGCTTGCGTTTTTCTCCGCCTCGGCGTTCGCGCTGGAAACACAGGGAGTGCAGACTGCGGAAAGGGAACTGATCGGGACGTTTTCCGAAGACGGTAAGACGCTGCTGGGAATACCTTGCGATTACTCCGGGCGGTATGTCGTGCCGGAGGGGGTGACACATATCGCGGAGGACGCGTTTTATGAATGTGAGCGGCTC
>SUVI01000088.1 GCA_015062085.1 Planctomycetaceae bacterium | reverse complement strand
GACGTTTTTCGAACGGACATGAGTTTCCCCTTTTCTCTTTTTTCTCTTTCTGTATGGACGATTTCCATCGCCGTCTTTTTCTTTTCGTTTGGACGATTTCTTTACCGTCTGTACTTGACTTTTTTCTTTACGCACCCTACGGCGCAGAGGTTCAGTCTATCTTTTTTTCGACAAAATGCCCCTGATTCTTTTATTTTGCCTGATTTTCAGGAAATTTCCAGCCCCCGGACCCGATTTTTCTTGAAATTTTTGAAAAAAAGTGCCTCGGGGGGCTGGATTTATTTGAGTATTTGGTGCAAAATAGTACGTAGAAGAAAAAAAGACCCGATCGGTGTACGCAGGAAGCCGTCATCGGGAGGGGCAGTGTACCGCTTTTTCAGAGTACTTATTTTTCAGAGTACTTAGGTCCGGAAAATCGTGCGGACCGAAAATTCAGAAAACCAAAAAGGAACAGAATCATGAAATTATCCCATTCCAAAGGGTTTACTCTTGTGGAACTCCTCGTCGTCATCGCGATTATCGGCGTCCTCGTGGGACTCACCATTCCGGCAGTTCAGGCCGTGCGTGCTACCGCGCGTCAGACGCAGTGCCTCAACAATGTGAAACAGCTTGCCGCCGCTGCCGCTGCTCACGAAACAACGCTTGGGTATCTTCCCAATTACTGGGGGACCTACGGTACCAATAATGCAAACGGAAACTGGGTCGTACCGCTTCTTCCGCACTTGGGTGAAGGGCCTGTTTGGAGTCAGTGGGAAAATGGCAAAGGATCTACTCAGGAACGCTATCCGACTCTTTCCTTCCTCATTTGCCCGATCCAGCCTGCTAAAAAGAAAGTTCAGGCGGGACTCTCCTACGGAGCAAATTGCGGCTACTACAATGGAAGCGGGATCCAGGGAGACGACAAAGGGAACAAGGTCTACGCATACCAGCTTGGCGCCTTCGTACATAAAAATAACCAGAGATCCCGTATCTCCAAAATGAAGGACGGGGCTTCCTACACGATCCTCTTCGGCGAAAACGCACAGGCGTATTCGTGGAATTCCTCCAATGTCTACGACTTCGGCATCGTGTGGAACTCCAATACTTCGACGCTCCTGAATATCGGGATGGATGTCAAAAGCACGACACGCTCCTGGAAGTATGCACGTCCCGCAAGCCGTCACGCGCAAAACGGCGCACATGTTGCGTTTGCTGACGGAGGCGCTCAGTATATTAATAAAAATGTTGATCGGCTGACTTACTGCCAGCTTATGGCGCCGGACGACAAAAAAGCTGCGGCCTACTATGGAAGCATAAGCAGCCCCATGAACTTGGGGACTATCGACCGTTAAGAAATGCAGGCTTCAGCGGAGCCGGAATTTTACGGGAGTCTCTACAGCTCGTGAGGCTCTCGTACGTCTGATCTCCTGCCGCAGTCAGTGAACTGTCCGTTTACCCGCCCCTTAATTTTTATGTCCTTAATTTTCATGTCCGTTTTCAGGAGTTCAAAAATGCTGAAACACGTCCTTACCCTCGCCTGTCTGATTTCCTTTACCGCATTTTCTCCCGTCTCTGTGCAGGCAGTGAATTACGATGAATCGAAAGTTCCCGAGTACACGCTGCCGGATCCGTTGGTCTTTAACGACGGTTCCGCAGTTAAAACAGCTGCCGACTGGACCGGAAAACGCCGCGCGGAAATTTTCCGTCACTTTCAGGAAGAAATGTACGGTTTCCTTCCGGAAATGCTCGCGAAAGCGGGAGATCACCCGGATTTCGTCACCTTCCGCCTTCTGGAATCCTCGGATGATGCCCTCGATGGAAAAGCCATCCGTAAGCAGGTCGAGCTGACGTTCACCAATCCGCAGAAACCGGACAAAAAAGTGACCGCCAACCTCCTGCTCTACATTCCGAAAAACGCGCAGAAACCCGTTCCCGCATTCTTGGGGCTGAATTTCTACGGGAATCACGCTGTCGAAAATGACCCGGCGATCCTCCTCTTCCATGATCGGGCGGGCAAGGTCATCACCGAAGCCACGGTCGACAAAGAGGGGAAACATTCCCGCGGCGGAAACCGGACACAATGGCTCGCGCCGAAACTCATCGAAAACGGCTACGCGCTGGCGACGATGCACTACATCGACCTGGCAAACGACTCGCTTCAGAACGGTTTCAGGACAGGACTCTTCGACCTCTACTCCGACTACGAAAACGACGCATCCCGCGGCCCCGCTGACTGGGGATCCATCACCGCGTGGGCGTGGGGATTGAGCCGTGCGCTGGACTACCTTGAAACGGATGAACTTATCGATGCGAAAAAAGTCGCTGTCCTCGGCCACTCCCGTCTCGGAAAGACCGCGTTGTGGGCCGGAGCGTCCGATGAACGTTTCGCCTTCGTTATCTCGAACAATTCGGGCTGCGGCGGTGCGGCACTCAGTCGGCGTGAATTCGGAGAGACCATCCAAACGATGAGCGGCGGTCTCCGCTACTGGTTCTGCCCGAATTTCTGTAAATTCGGTCCGCGTGTCAATGATTTCGCCATCGACCAGCACGAACTCATCGCGCTTGCCGCTCCGCGTCCAGTCTACGCCGCCAGTGCGCAGAACGACCAGTGGGCCGACCCGAAAGGCGAGTACCTTTCCTGCCTCCACGCGGTCCCTGTCTATGAACTCTTCGGCATCGAAAAACCGTTTGCCGGCCGTACTGTCCCGGAAATGGCTGAGCTGAACACGTCCGTCGGAAACGTCATCGGACACCATATCCGAACCGGAAAACACGACGTTACGGAATTCGACTGGGACCAGTACATCCGTTTCGCGGACCGTTTTCTTAAGTAAATACCATTTCCTTAAGTAAATTTTGACGGAATGGAGAGCTTCGGCTGGATTTGGCCGGAGTTCTCTTCTGATCGGGCATTTTCCTGCCTCAACTTCCCGACATTTCTGATTTTTTGAGAGGTTTCCCATGAAAAGCGTGACACGCCGCCAATTTCTCGCCGCAGGAACGGCATTCGGAATCGTTTCGTCTTTTTCTGCTCCAGTTGTCTGGGCCAATGACGCTTCCTCCATTCCTTCGCCCGGAGAGGAACTTCGCTTTGCGCTCATCGGCTGTGGAGGCCGCGGGATGCTTCTCGCTGACGTCACGGCAAAACTGCCGGGAATGCGCCTCACTGCCGTCTGTGACCCGGATCGCTCCCGGCTCGAACCGGCTGCGCAAAAGTACGGTCTGGAGAAAGCCGTTACCGATCTGCGCAGGCTCCTTGATGATCCCGAAGTGGATGCCGTTCTCATTGCGTCGCCAAATCACTGGCACTGTCTCGCCGCGATTTGGGCGATGCAGGCCGGGAAGCACGTTTACGTGGAGAAACCGCTCTGTCTCTCGTTCTGGGAAGGGCGCCAGGTCGTCAATGCCGCGAAAAAGTACCGAAAACTCTGCCAGATCGGTACCCAAATGCGCACGGATGCCGTCCTTCATCCCTTTGTGAAAAAGAAACTTCATGAAGAAAAGCTCCTCGGCGAGATCCGCTCGGTCCGCGTGAACCGTTCGTGGCCCCGGCGTCCGATCGGTCTGCGGGAAACTCCGTGCCCCATCCCGGAAAACCTCGACTACGATCTGTGGCTTGGACCTGCGCAGGATCTGCCGCTCTACCGAAACCGCATTCAGTACGATTGGCATTGGATGTGGAATACCGGGCACGGCGAAATGGGAAACTGGGGCGCTCATTTGCTCGACGATTGCCGAAATGATGTTCTGCAGGACCGCGTTTCCATTCCGAAGCGCGTTCTGTCCATCGGCGGAAGAGTCGGCGAAAAAGATGCCGGTGAGACGCCGAACATGGCACTCTCTTGGTTCGATACGGGAAGTATTCCGGTCGTTTTCGGCATTTCGGGACTTGAAGACGCCAAAAAACGCCATTTCACCGGAAACACGAAAGGACCGCGAAGCGGATACGTCGTCTACTGTGAGGGCGGACGTTACGAAAAATTCTGGGGCGGCGGCGTTTTCTTCGACGCGGAAGGAAAGAAAATCTGCGAGATCGCGGGAAATTCCGAACACTACGGCGCGTTCCCGCACATTCAGAATTTCGCAGATGCACTGAGAAACGGAAACGAAGCGGAACTCAACGCACAGATCGAAACGGGATTCCGCTCTTCCTTTTGGTACAATGCGCCGAACATGGCGTACCGGCTCGGCAGAAAGTACTCGAAAAGTGAAGTCGTTTCGTTCCTTGAAGAGACTGGAAAGACCGGATGCTGGGGGGAAGTCCTGAGCGAAATGGAAGAGCATCTCGCGAATAATCAGATCGCGATGGAAGACGGAGCGTTTACCATGAGTCCCTGCCTGGAACTCGATGCACAGACGGAACGTTTCGTCGGCGATTCCGCAGAAGACGCGAACCGATCGGCAGAAATGCGTCCGAAACGCGGAGTATTTGAAGTCCCGGAAGTTTTGCTTTAAATTTCGGCTCTTCCGGAAAGTGCGTACCGATCCAGGTTTCGATCTCACCACTGCGTGCACCGAAGAGACGCAGACTCACACTGAAAAGAAAGAGGAAAAAGGGAGTGAACGTGCCCTGACACGAATTTCACGGAAAACACGAAAAGACGCAAATTTTGAATTTTTAAAAATTCAAAATTTGTTCGGGAAATCTGTTTTTTACTGCTTTTTGTATTAAGATCAGTGTTTCTCTGTGAGTTTTCAGTGTCTTCAGTGGTGAAACTGGTACGCAGTTCCCGGATGAACCTAAATTTCCGGACTTCGCTCCCCGATCATTCTGCCGTAATGTACTCTTGGAGCATGACGCGGATCTCCGGCCTTAAACCGACTGTGGGGACCCGAAAAACTGGGAAACCGAGACTTTCCGCCAGCTCGCGTGCTTCCACGTCCAAATCGTACGCGACTTCCATGTTCTCAAATGGGAATCCAAGCGGAATGAGCAAAAGCGGCGGCTGTGCTGTGCCGGGGACACGATGATCCTGAATGATGGGATCCTGAATGATGGGATCCTGAATGATGGGATCCTGAATGATGGGATCCTGAATGACGTCGAGCGTTGACGGCTCCAGCCACGGGATCGGCGCAGCACTGGCACTCTGCCAGCCAAGAAGAACGCGGTTTTGCGGGAAACGTGCTTCCAGTCTCTTCACCGCCGCCAGTACTTCCGCCTCGTACCCATTTCTGCGGGCCAACGCGGTCGGCAGGGAATGGATCGAGAAAAGAAGGACCGCATCATTTCGGCGTTCCTCGGAAATTTTCGCGAGTACCTCGGAAATGCCGGCAGACACTGCGTTCAGAAAATGTGTGTTTTCCGAAAACGGCGGGAAGAATTCTGCTTCTGGAAACGCGTCTTCTCCCAATTCATTCGCAAGTTCCTTCTGGACCTGCGTCCATTTCTCGAAATACGTCGTAAGATACCCGCCAAACGGAGACGGAATGAAAACGAGAGGCCGTCTCTTTCCTTCCATTGCCATTTGCCGAAGAGTTTCTTTCAGGTCTGGTTTGGCGTATCGGCACCCGAAAAAAACGGGAAACTCCGGAACTTCTTCAGACCAGAGACGCATGAATTCTCGAATCGCGCCGTTCATGGGGCTTCGCCCGTCAAAAAGTGCGTAGTGGCTGAGGACTTCCGCCAGACGTTCCTGCGAGATACGCTTTCCCTGTGCGATATTTTGAAGAAACGGCTCAACGTCTTCCATTGATTCTGGGCCGCCGTAAGCGTAAATGAGCAAAGAATCAAACTTTTTCATTGACTTAAGTCCTGTTTTTCGGGATCTTTGTTTCAGAGCTCCACGAGTTCCGAAGAGTCAAAATGCGGCGCAAGGATACACCGAAACCGCTCGCCTAAAATCCTATGATGCGCGTCAAGTACGCAGTGCGGCGAATTATTTTCATGGGAAATGTGCCCCAAAATAATCTTCTGAAGCCGTTTTCCATGCCGTGCCAGAAGATTTGCCGACTCGAAATTAGAAAGATGACCCGCCCTGGAACGGATCCGGTCCTTCGCCCATTGCGTGTAGAAACCGTTGGCAAGCATTTCCGGATCGTAGTTGCTCTCAAGAAGCACACCGTCCAGCGACTCGATCACAGCCGGAAGTTCCGGGAAAACGTGACCAAGATCCGTGCAGATGCCAAACCGGGTCCTGCCGTCATCCACCACGAAGCAAACACCGTCCGCGGCATCGTGCGGAGTCGAAATGGCCTCAATGCAAATGTCGCGAAATCGGAATCGCGTATTGGCACAAAAATGCTCCACACCGCCCGGGACACGGATCCCTTTGGCCTGAACCGCTTCGCAAGTCTTGAGTGTCATCCAGACTGGAAGTTTGAACTTTCGGTGAAACGCGCTCATGCTGGCCGTGTGGTCTCGGTGGTCATGCGTGATGAAGACGGCATTCACGCTCCGAATGTCGATTCCGTGCATGGAAAGGCGGTTTTGTGCACAGATCCCGCTGATCCCGGCGTCAAAAAGCAGGCGAGTCTCCCCGCATTCTACATAAATGCAGTTTCCGCTGCTTCCGGACTGAAGCGAAATGACCCTCATCGAAAAAAGCCTTTGCGATTTTATTTACCGAGCAGGTACCGATTCACGACCGTGATCCCGCTGATGATCGCACCAATGATCCCGACCATTCCCTGATCCGTACCGCAGACGAACAAATTTTTGAACGGCATCGTCCCCGAATAGTTTTTGACCGGAGCGCCGTAGATCGCGCCGTTTTCGTGTCCGGTGAATCGGTAAACGGTTTTAGGCGTAAACATGTCGGAGTCGATCATATACGGACGAAAATCCGGTATCATGCTGGCCGCCGTCTCCGTGATCTTTGCGTACCACTCCTTTTTTTTCGCTGCGTATTCGTCTTTCGAAAGAGAATTCCACCGCTCATAGTTTGCCAATGCAGTGATCCGAATGACGCCCTCTTTTAACGGTTCGCTGTACGCAAAATTGTTCGGCGAGCAAATGACGCCGCTGCGCAAGTCGCAAAAATCGTTTGGTTTGCGATAGTCGAATTTTTCCGAGTCGTTGAAAAACACGATCGTGTCTTCGTGACCGAAATTCTTAGGCTGCCGATCCAAGACGGAGATCGTTTCCACGAAACCGAGTTCTCCCGGCTTGCATTGATCCATGACCGATTTGTCGTCGAGGTAATCCTCGCACATTCGAAGCGTTTCGCGCTGTCCCGCTGACGAAAGGACCGTTTTAGCCCGCAGTTCCGTTCCGTCTTCCAGAACGACGCCGCAGACTGTCCGAGCAGAGTCCATCAAAAGGCGTTTCACTCCCGTTTTTAGGCGCAGCTCGCCTCCGGCTTTGCGGAATCGATCCACGAGCGTCTTCAGAAGGATCCGGACTCCTTCCCATGGACGAGCGAATCCCTCAAGGAAGATCGAGCGGAACATGATGCTGAACTGATTGAAGTCCATGTCTTGCTGCCGAGCACTTCCGTAGTACATCAGCGGGCAAAAGATCATCTCGACCAGCTGCGGGTCGCGAATACACGACGAAACGACATCACGCGCAGAAACGTCTGCCGGAAATTCCCCCATCTGATTGTAGTCTACGAGCTGTGCGACGAGCTGACGTAGACCATCCGCTTCCTTCGGAAAATATTGCGCGACCTGTTCCTCGAAACATGAGAATTTGTTCGTGAATCTCAGAGTTACGTCCGGAAACGCGATCTTAGATCCAAGCTGAGGCACGAGCGCAAGCTCATCCCACGTCAAACGCAGCTGACGAAGCAGGCGGTTCATCGGCCCGCGCTTTCCGCCTTTTTCTGCGTAGTTCGTAACCGCGTGCAGGCCCACATCATGGTTTCGGCCGTTCTGACGGTAAAAGGAATTCAGACCGCCAATGAGCGAGTGCTTCTCAAGAATACAGACCTTTTTGTCGTAGTGTGCGAGTCGGCAGCCTGCCGAAAGGCCGGACATGCCGGCTCCGATGATGATCGTATCGTACATGATCGCGTTTTGTGTCTGAGTCTGACGAAAATGAGTCCCCAAAATCCCCCAAAGCGGTACGCTCCGCCCTGATTTCAGAAGATCTTTCAGATCCCTAAACGATTTTCTGCCAGCAGGACCTTCCTGCCGAACACTCCATTTTCCGGAGCCTGTACATTCCAAACACAGTACGCCCTGACCACCTCACAAAATCTTTTTTATGACGCAGTCAGGGAAGGAGAAGAAGCTCCGCTGCGGATCGGAAAAAAATTAAAGATCCGCCATTTTCGGCGCGAGATATTCTACGGTGCTCGCCATAGAATTGAGGGCCGTGTATTCTTCTTCCGGAATGTTTACTTTGTAGCGGCGGCGCAATTCCATCACGATATCCAGAAAGTCCATGCTATCGAGTTCCATCTGTTCGCGGAACGAGACTTCGTCTTTCAGTTCGCTGATGTCTTCATCGGGCGCGATGTCCGAAAGAATTTCCAGAACGGCTTCACGGATTTCCTGTTTAGTCATATTCAACCTCAAATGACGTTAATGGTGAAAGTTAATAGTTTTTTGAACGAATGAACGGCCGAAAATGGCCATGGACCTTTTTTTCATGAAAAATCGAGGCAGAACATCGAAAACGATGATCGCAAAACGATCCCTCTAAAAGGTCTGCCTGATTCAGGCGGTAAATTTTTTAATGATGACGACGGAATTGATCCCCAGCATTCCAAACGATGTGTTTAGGATGTAGTTCACATTTTCCAGCGGTTTTGGAGCGCCGGTGACCAAATTCGGAAGAGCGCATTCCTCATCGATCTCGTCGAGATTCAGGCACGCATGGCAGAAACCGTCTTCAAATGCCGGAAGGTTACCGGCAAGTTCCAATGCTCCTGCTGCGCCCATTGCGTGACCGATGAAACCTTTTGTCGCGTTAAAATGCGTCTTCGGACAGTCTGTGAAGACTTTGCGCAGACCGGCACATTCCTGTGCGTCACCGCTGTGCGTTCCTGTTGCATGCAGGTTCACGATGTCGATGTCCTGCGGCTGAAGCCCTGCTTTTTCGAGCGCTTTGACGATACATTCCGCCTGACGTTCCGGATTCGGAAGAACGAAATCCGTTGCGTCGCTGTTGATGTTGTGCCCGACGATCTCGCCGTAAATTTTCGCGCCGCGAGCCTGTGCATCGGAAAGACGCTCGAGCGTGTAAATGCAGCCGCCTTCCGAAACAACGATCCCGTTGCGGTCTTTGTCGAGCGGACGAGAAGCCTTGAGCGGATCCTCATGCGACGCCAGCGCGCCCTGATTGTTGAACGCGGCAAAGATGCCGAACGTGTGGATGCTTTCCGACACGCCGCCGGCCAGCGCCAAGTCGCATTCGTGAAGCTGGAGCATCTGCATGCCTTGGATCAGCCCGGTGTTTCCCGCGGCACACGCAGCCCCCAGGGTGTAGTGCGGGCCGGTGATCTTCATGTTCAGCGTCACTTCGCCGGCCGGATTGTTTGCGACCGTCCGCGGATTGTGATGGTGGGTCCACAGACTCGTGTCGTAGTCGTACTGCGAAATATTGTATACTTCGTTTTCCGTCTCGACATTTCCATGCTCGGTCACTCCGACATAGACACCGACGCGGCTTTTGTCCAGCACGTCCCACGCAATGCCCGAGTCGTTCACGGCTTCATGAGCACAGTAGATCGCGATGCTTCCGGCACGGGTCCCGCGTCGGACTTCTTTTTTAGTCTGGTATTTCAGAGGGTCGAAACTGCAGATCCCTGCGTGTGTTTTGCCGAAATAGCGGATCTCGTAATTCTGGATCCCGCCGCGTCCGTCAAGCAGAGCCTGACGAAAATCAGCCAGTGTGTCGCCATTTGGCGCTGTGAGTCCCACACCCGTGATAACGATTCGTTCCTGCATGGATTTATCCCCCAAAAACAAACTGAATAAAAATAAACATAGCCATTATAGCATATTTTCCATTTTTTTAAAAGGGGGAGGGGGGCAGATTCTCCAAATTTTGGGAATAAATGGAAAGATAACCAGAATTTTTTCACTGAATTGCCCGTTTTTCCAACTTTTTTGCGGAAAACTTTCAATTCTTTTCCACTCCCCCTTGAAGAATTGCCGGAAGTGTGGTATTTTATGGTCAGACGTGTTTTATTTTTCAAACCCCAATCCAAACAAGTGGAGTAACCAAATCATGGTCATGAAGAAATTCATCAACGATCCCGCCAACCTTACTGCGGAACTACTTGCCGGTCTTGAGATCACCTCCGGCGATATCATTTCTCTGGAAGCCGGCGATCTTGAAGAACGTAAGCTGGTTTGCCGTAAAGAGAAGAAAGCTGAAGACAAAGTCGCCATCGTCACGCTTGGCGGTGCCGGTCACGAACCCGCGCTTTCCGGTTTTGTCGGCAAGGGGATGCTCGACGTCAGCGTCGTCGGCGACATTTTCGCGGCTCCTGGTCCGATGGAAGTCGTTGAAGGTCTCAAAATGGTCAATCGTCCGGCTGGAACTCTCCTCGTGACTCTGAATCACGCCGGCGATGTCCTTTCCAGCGACATGGCTCAGCAGATGGCTGCCGATTTCGGTCTTGAAAACATCGTGAACATCAACACGCACGAAGACATCGCGCCGGGTGCCGATGCTCCGATCGAAGACCGCCGCGGTCTGGTCGGCTGTGTTCCGCTCATCAAAGTCGCCGGTGCGGCTGCCGAACGCGGCTGGAATCTGGACGAAGTCGTTCGCGTCGCCAACAAATTTAACGACAATATGGCGACTCTGGCCGTTGCTCTGAGGGGCGCGACCCACCCGTCCAACGGAATGGTCATCTCCGAACTGGGCGATGACGAAATGGAGATCGGCATGGGACAGCACGGCGAAGCCGGTACCGGCCGCGGCAAAATGCTCTCCGCGGATGAGACCGTCGCCAAGATGCTCACCTCTCTCGTCGCTGCCGTCAAGGCTGAAAAGGGCGATAAAGTCCTCCTTTTGGTCAACGGTTCCGGTGCGACCACGATGATGGAAATGCTCATCGTCGCCAACTCCGCGAAGAAATTCCTCGACGCCCAGGGAATCGAGCTGGCTGTCTGCAAAGCGGGCGAAATGCTGACCGTCCAGGAAACCGCCGGATTCCAGTTCCTGCTCGCCAAAGTCGACGACGAAATTCTCGATCTCTGGAACGATCCGTGCTGCACTCCGGCGTGGAGCTGGTGAGTTGACTAAAGTCGGGAAATTTCCTGTCAGAAGTGCTCGATAAAAAGGTTCTTTCGGCAGTTGTGTACCAGTTTCAACGCTGTAATCGCGATGCATACTGGTACACAGCTGCTGGATGGACTATTTTTTATTTCAGATGATCATTTGCCGGCATTTCCTTTCAGGAATGAGATCTCGGCTGGAAATTTTTTCTGAAATTTCGTGTTCCGGGGCTTGTACAGATTCAATTTCTGAGTAAAATGAAAGGGAATCGAAACGGCCGGACGAAATGGCTGTTTGGAACGAGAGGCCTTTTTTGAAAGCGGAATGGATCCATGGCATATCGATATTTTTCAGCAGAACGGCTTCCAGCAGATGAGACGCTTTACCCGGTCTGTGTGACGCTTGGAGGAGATGAGGCCCACCATCTCATTCATGTGATGCGCGTGCGCGAGGGGGAGCCGCTCATCCTTTTTGACGGTTCCGGAGCGGAGTTCGACACAGAGATCACGCACGTGAAGAAAAAGGAATTGACGGCCGAGATCCGTGCATGCCGAGTGGAAGATCGGGAAGCTCCAGTTTGCGTGACCATTGCGGCTGCGCTTCCGAAAGGAGATCGTCAACGTTGGCTGGTCGAGAAGCTGGTCGAATTGGGCGCTGCGGAATTTCTGCCTCTGGAGGCGGAACGTTCGGTAGCGAAAGCCGGAGATGCGGCTGCGTCGCGGATGAATCGTGTTGTGGTGGAAGCGTCGAAACAGTGCGGGCGAAACACCCTCATGCGTCTCGCGGATCCGAAAAGTACCAAAACGCTTTTTTCATCTGATTTCACGCAGGCGGGGGAGAATGCCGAGACGCTCAAACTCATCGCTCATCCCAACGGAAAACGGCTTTCGGATCTTCTGGATGATCCCGAAAATCAGGGACGCAGGATCTTTGCTGCGATCGGGCCGGAAGGCGGATTTTCTGACACGGAAGTAGAAAACGCACTGAATTCGGGCTGGATCCCGATTTCGCTTGGGAAACGGATCTTGCGAACTGAAACTGCGGCGGTCATGATCTGCGCGATCGCGGCTGCCGGACCGGAGTGACTAGACCGGAGTGTGTGGACGGAAGAGAGAAGAGAAAGAAAGGATGCGATCAGGATGGATCAGCTTTTGCCATGGTCTCCGATTTTAGGCGGTTTGATGCTGCTTTCGGCAGGATGTTCCGCCTCGGAAGCTGCGTTTTTCTCGTTGGCTCCTGAACAGTTGAACGCGATGCGGACGGGAACTTCGACCGAACGGCGGGCCGCGCAGCTCATGGAGAAGCCAGATCGGCTGCTGTCGACGCTTCTCTTTTCCAATCTCATCGCGAATATGCTCTACTTCGGCATCGTGTCTGTCGTGACGTTGAAAATTCAGTCCGAGAGTGCAGCTTTAGCCGGAGCAGTGAGTGTCGGAGCGCTTCTGTCGCTCATCATTTTCTGTGAGCTTATCCCGAAAGCCGTCGCAGTACTGATCCCGTCGACTTTTTCGTGTTTTGCGGCATTTCCAATCTCTTTCATGGAGGTACTTTGTTCGCCGATCTTACCGATCTTGGGACTTGGAAAGGAACTTTCGCTGCGTCTGTTTTTTCCAAGACTGCGTCAGGAACCGCTCTTGGATCTCACGGATCTTGAGCAGGCTGTTTCCGTGGCGCAGCAGGAACCATCGGGGGCTGTGCAGGAAAGAGAATGCCTGCGGTCACTCATTCGCTTTTCGGAAATGAGTGCAGAGGAAGTCATGCGTCCACGGATACATCTTCCGGTCTTTTCTGCGCCGTTTTCGCTTGAGTCTTTACGGGAATTGGAGACGGGCACAGAATCGATCTTCATTCAGGAGGACGGTGCGGCTGACGCGATCGACCGGGTGTTTGTGCTGGAAAAACTCGCGCAGATCCCAGAGTCTGCGTACGATTCCCTAGAAAAATTTGCGAGTCCCGCACACTACGTTCCTTGGTGTCTTCCGGTAGTTGATCTTCTGGCGCGGATGCAGAAAGAGGGACTTTCTGCGGTCGTGGTCGTGGATGAGTACGGTGCAACTCCCGGTGCGGTACTCCTTTCGGACATTTTGGAGACCGTTTTTGCTCCGAATTCCGAACGAGCCTTCCAATTGACGGATAAAGATCCGATGGAAAAGCTCGGTGAGGAACGATGGCGCATCTCGGGACTCTTTTCCGTTCGGGCGTTTTGCCGCTGTTTTCGTCTGAAGTTTCCGGGAGGACTGGAAAGTGCGACCCTTGGAGGACTCGCGGCCGAAGTTCTGCAGAAGATCCCGGAGGAAGGGGACTTTTTCGAGTGGAATGATCATCGGTTTCAGGTCGTCACTGCGAAAGAGTCTGCTGAAATGGTCTTAGAGGTCTCCCCCGTCTCTCAGGACGTTCCTGCCTCGAAGAACTCCAAGACCATACCATAAACACGCAGTAAAAACGGCGCAGTAAAAACGGCGTGGTATTCATGCGCGGTCTAACGTTTTAGAAACCTGGATCTTCATATTTTCAGGAGAAAAAAAGGAGAATTTTATGGGAGTGATCCACACACCGGAACCGGTTTTGCCGATGACTGCCGTCTTTACGCACTACCCCGAGGCGATCGAGTGGGCAAAGAAGAAAATCGAGGCCCATTGGGGACGGATCGTGCTGGAAAGCGAGCCGTTTCCGTTTGAGCAGACGCAGTACTACGATGCGTCAATGGGACCGCATTTGAGAAAGATCTTCTTTGCGATGGAGCCGATGATGGACCCGCAGCGGCTCGCGGAGATGAAAAATCAGTCGAACACATGGGAGGAAGAGTTTGCGCAGGAGTTTTCCGCGCCGGAAGTCCGTCCGCTGAATATCGATCCGGGGTACGTGACGCTCGGTAAGCTGGTTTTGGCATCGTCGAAGGACTTTTACCATCGGATCTACGTCGGCGAGGGTATCTACGCGGAGATCACACTTTCCTTCACGCGCGGGGAATGGACTGCGTTTCCGTGGACTTTCCCGGATTACCGAGAACCGACGTACCACCCGTTCCTCACCCGGTGCCGTGAGCTGATCTTCGAGCATCGGCGTAAAGAAAAAGTCTGAAGAAAAAATATCCGACACGAATTTCATCGATGTGCGAAAGCACGAGATGGGTCTTAAAAATGCGTCACGGACATCCCCCCCCGAAGGCCGAGAAACGCTGACCTCCGGGGGGGATAGTAAACCGAGGAGAGAGGAGTTACTTTTTCTCTTCCACCTCTTTCGCTTTTTCCTCTTCCTCTAACGCCTTTTTGATGTATTCCGGCCACTTGCAGAGCGACATTCGGCCGGCTTTGTAGTTCCACGTGCTTTTGACCTGTTCGAGCGTGAGCTCTTCCACGGTGGAAAGGTCACACTGCACCAGAACACATTCGGTCAGGTCGGTATTGCAGAGGGAACATTGAAAAACGCACTCACAGAAGGCTGTCCCGGAAAACTCCGGTATGGGAACGGCAGCGTCAAACGTGCATCGGACGAAAAGGCCTTCTGCTTTTTGACCGACTTTCTGCGCGAATTTCGGGAGATCGAACTTTTCCGCAATGTGTTTTGGCCAATGCACGAGCGACATTTTACCGTTTCGGAAATTCCAGGTCTCGCGGACCTGCTCGACCGTCAGTTCCTCGGCCTGCGAGAGATCTGCAAGAAGAAAGACCGTATTTTTCAGCGAGACATTTGGCCCAAGGACCAGTGTTGGGAAAGAACCTTCCACAACACGAGACCATACGTTGCCGAAAACCTGACGGGAAAGGTCCGTTTCTCCGCGACTCCCCAGGAAAAGGAGACACAGAGAAACGGGGATTGGAGGAAGTGTGTTTACGCTTCAAACGGCGTGAGGGAGTCGGTATAGATCTTTGCGATCAGCTCCGTTGTCGCTTCTGCCGGAGAGACGGAAAGGAGGACCGGCAGGGAAGGCGTCGTCTGCGTCAGTTCGACCAATTCTGCGATGCTTTCCTGGGTAAAGCCTTCATCCGCGAGTTTCCGATCCGCGCCGACGCTGAAGAGCCACGCTTCTACGGCTTTCGCAGCGGTTTCCGCTTCACACGGGCAGGCTTTCAGGCCGGGGACCATGGGGGCGAGAATGTCTGCGAGAACTGCAGCTCGGGCAGGGTAGATCGCATTCACGACCGCCGGCAGCAGCATCGCGAGGCCAAGACCGTGCGTGAGATCCGGTTTCACGGCACTGAGCGGATGCTCAAGAGCGTGCGTCAGGTGCAGGAAGCCATTGTCGAACGAGATCCCGGCCAGCAGCGCCGCGTACGCCAAATTATAGCGGGCAGCGAGGTCTTTCGGATCTGCCAGCGCGATCGGAAGATTCTTGTGGACCAGCGCGATGACTTCACGTGCCAGCGTGATGGCGAAGGGATTCGTGCAGGTGGTCGTGGCGGCTTCCACGACGTGATTCACGGCATCGATGCTCGTGTAGAGAATGTGCTTCTTCGGCAGTGTCAACATGAGTTCCGGGTCGTCGATGGCCCATTCCGGGTAGATGCACTCGTACGCGATCGCCGGTTTGTAGTTCTTGTCCGCCACCGACGCGACAGCTACCCGGTCGCACTCCGTTCCCGTTCCGTGTGTCAGGTTGACTGCGACGATCGGGACTGCCTTTTCCGGCGTGAAACGGTAGCAGTAGAGCGATTCGCCCGTTTCGTTTGGGTACTCCAGCAGGATCGCGACGCTTTTCGCGACGTCGATAGGGCTTCCGCCTCCGATGCCGATGAGTGCCTGCGCACCGAAATCACGTGCAGCTTTCGTTGCTTCGTCAATGGAATCGGTCGTCGGGTTGGGGATCACGCCGTCAAAGTGGACGTACGCGATACCGTTCTTTTCCAGGGCCTCGATTGTTGGTTCCCAGGCTCCGGAGCCTTTATACGCACTTTTTGAGGTCAGGATCATGACCTTTTCAATGCCGCGCTTTTTCAGTTCTGCAGCAATATCGTTCATCTTCTGAATGGCGCCGCAGCCGAAATAGACGAGGGAACGGGCACGGATCTCCTGGATCGCGTGAATATCTACGTAATTTTCAAACGTCATGTGAGTTTCCTCCTGAGTGAAACAAGGTCTGGAAAAGGAAAAGAAAAAGGCTGTCTTTCCGTCTGCGTTTCCAGTTTCTCGCAGACGGAAAGGGATTTTTTGTGAAATTGGGTCCAATTTGGGGAACTATTTCGTGAAATGGATCTCAATATTGTCGAGGTCTAGCACGGCATCGACATGTCCGAGGGCTGCGAAAACGAACTCATTCAGCGTCTTCCAGTTTGGATCCGCGATCGGAAGTGTGAACGTTTCCGCCGGCTTTCCTTTCGGAGTCACCTTCAGCGTGTAGTTTTCCCCGCGATCTGGTCCGACCGGGACGAGAAGCTCAAAGCGCGTCCAGGTGTTGGGTTCCAGATCGAGTGACGTTCCGGAGCAGTGAAATCCATCCGTACGGATGCGCATCGGAACGGCAACGCGGTAGTGTCTGCCTTGGTCGCGGACCTCGACGAGCATTTCCGCCTTTTCGGACATTCGGACATCAAAAGCGAGCCGGGCGATACCGTTGACGGTGTAGGTCATCCAATAGGAGAAGAACGGATCGAATGCGTTTTTCTGATCCGGCGTGTCGGTCATGCGGAGGAAATGATTTCCGTTTTCTTCCAGGATCTGGTAAGAACCGGGTTTTCCGAAGGGAGCGCGGACCTTCAAAAGCGGGGAACGGCGCGGGGTTTCAAAATCATCGGAAACTTCAAGCGGCGGAGGTTCCGGTCCGTCCGGAGTCAGGACAAGCGGGGGAATGGACCAGTTCTGTGCCTCGGCAAGCCACTGCGGATCATCTTTCAAAAGCCCTGCGCGCGTGAAGTCGAACGGCTGGAATCCGATCTTTTCGAGAACGGGGCCGGAAGCCTCCGTGAATCGGAAATCTCCGCCCTGCGCGTCTGCAAAACAGGGATCCGCGATGATGCTGTCCGCGTCTTTTCCGAATTTGCGCCACTCTTCGATCGGTTTTTCATTGAACGTGACCCCTTTCTGTGTGTCGAAATTCCAGTAAACGTTCCG
>SUVI01000087.1 GCA_015062085.1 Planctomycetaceae bacterium | reverse complement strand
ACGTTCTTGATCTGAATGTCGAGCTTCGGTCCATAGAAAGCCGCTTCGCCGATCCCGATCTTGTACTGGATGCCCAGCTCGTCCAGGATCGTCTTCATGCTTCCCTGCGCCTCTTCCCACTGCTCGGCTGTTCCGATGTACTTTTCCGTGTTCGCCGGATCCCACTGCGAGAAGCGGTACGTCACGTCCTCGTAGAGTCCCAGCGTTTGAAGCATGAAGATCGCCAGCTCAAGACAGCCTTTGAATTCGTCCTGAAGCTGATCCGGCGTGCACATCAGGTGGCCTTCGGAAATCGTGAACTGACGCAGACGGATCAGACCGTGCATCTCGCCGCTCGCCTCATTGCGGAAGAGCGTGGACGTTTCATTGTACCGGAGCGGAAGATCGCGATACGAACGTGCACGATTCAGGTACGCCTGATACTGGAACGGGCAGGTCATCGGACGCAGCGCATAGACTTCCTCATCCTTCGATTCGTCGCCCAGCACGAACATTCCGTCCTGGTAGTGGTCCCAGTGTCCCGAAATTTTGTAGAGATCGCTCTTCGCCATGAACGGCGTTTTCGTCAGCTGCCAGCCGCGCTTCTGCTCCTCATCTTCCACGAAACGCTGGAGCAGCTGGATCATGCGCGCTCCCTTCGGAAGCATGATCGGCAGTCCCTGGCCGATGTAATCCACCGTCGTGAAGAGTTCCATTTCGCGTCCCAGTTTGTTGTGGTCGCGCTTCAGAGCCTCCTCCATCCGTTTCAGATGCTCATTCAGCAGGTCCTTCGACGGGAACGAGATGCCGTAGATGCGGTGAAGGACCGCGTTTTTCGCATTTCCTTCCCAGTACGCTCCGGAAGTCTGCGTCAGCTTCACCGCCTTCACCAGACCCGTTGCAAAAAGGTGCGGGCCGGCACACAGATCCACGAAATCGCCTTGACGATAGAAAGAGATCTCCTCGCCTTCCGGAATGCGTTCGATGAGCTTGACCTTCCACGTCTCGCCCTTTTCTTCCATCAGCGCGAGCGCCTCGGCACGCGGAAGGGTGAAACGCTCTTCTTTCGCGTTCTCCTTCACGATCTTCGCCATTTCCTTTTCAATAGCGCGAAGCATTTCTTCAGTGAATCCAGTTGGCGCATCAAAATCATAGTAGAACCCAGTCTCGATCGACGGACCGATGGTGAGCTTAGTTTCCGGATAGAGACGCTTCACAGCCGCCGCCAGAATGTGGGAACTCGTGTGCCAGAAAACTTTTTTGCCTTCTTCATCTTCGAACGTCAGCGGCAAAACTTCTGCCGTATCTTCGACCGGCGTCGTGAGATCGCAGACCGTTCCATTCACTTTCGCGGCAATGACCGACCGGTCCACACGCCCCGATTCCTTCAAGACATCATATGCAGTTTTCATGGCAAACTTCTCCTGACTCCCGTTTTCCTAAGAAATTTTCGCCCGGACACAGTCCAGGAACCTTCACCAGATCAGCAGGTTCCTGGACGCTCAGTACGCATTTCTGCCAGTACCGCTTTTTTGCGGCCTTTCCATTGCAGCGCGGCAAAAGCACCCGCTTCATGGCAATACACAGGGCGTTCTTTTCCGGAAAACATAAAAAAAAACTGAAAATATTCATCATTCCCCCGATGCGAGGGGGGGAATCCATACGGCATTCCGTACTTGCTCCAATTATAGCACGTTTCTTTTTACTGTCAATACGCAAACTGGAAAAGATCCTAAATTTTTTGGGGCTCTTCCGGCAAGTACGTACCGATCAGGTCCGATCTCACCGCAGTGTGCGCAGAAGAGACGCTGAAACACACTGAAAAAAAAGAGGAAAAAAGGCCGTGAACGTACCCTGACACGAATTTCATGAAAAGACGCGAAAAAATACGAAAGATTTAAAATATTTTTGATCGCATTTTGGTGTATTTCGTATCTTTTCGAGTTTTTCGTGTTTCCTTTTGGTGTCTTTCTGTGAACTCTGTGTCTGCCGTGGTGAAACTGGTACGCATTTGCCGGAAGAGTCATTTTTTACGCCGATCAATAAAAGGAAACCGAAATGAAAAACTGAAATTTGAAGAAAATGAAGAAAAAAGAGGGGAGATGCTCTTGCCAAAAAGAGGGAATTCTGGTAAAATGCAGATCGGTATTGAATGAAAAGCTCCAGAATCAGCGGATTTCGATACGAACAAGAATTCGGGAAAGTCCATTTCCACAAAAGAGAGAGAAAAAATGAAGAAAATTTTCCAGGCCGGCATTCTGCTTTGCCTTTTCCATGCCTTTTTGTTCACCCTTTCCTCCCCGGCTCAGGAAGGAAAGGACCGCTTCGCGGCTTACCGTGAACTCTACGCAGATGCAGGATCACCGGAGGCCCCCGCTTCCGCTTTGGATCCTCTCAGCACACCGGCGGATCTTCCCAAAGACGCTCCGGCTGGAATGCCAAGCGGAATGCCAAGCGGAATGCCAAGCGGAACGACTTCCGGAATGCCGGGCGGTTTTCCGGGGGGCGGCTCGGCAGGATTTTCGGGAATGGGAGTTCCCGGATTCGGAGTTTCTGCGCCAACGCTGAACGTGACGGCTAAAGTCCTTTCGCTGCCGGATGGGGAGGTTCCGGGGAAACTGGAGATCTTCGCGCAGATACCCGATGGATTCAAGATCTACTCTCTCTCCCAGGAAGCCGGAGGTCCGTTCCCGTCAAAACTTCATCTTGCCGAAGAAGTGGAAGTGCAGGGAAAGATCCGCCCGGAACCGGCTCCGCACAGTGAAAAAGATGAGTTGACTTGGGGTGATATTACGATCGAGACCCATGTCAACTCTGTTAGTTGGACTGTGGATTTTCTGTGGAAGGATCCCAATGCGCCGCCGGCACAGGTTTCCGGAAGCGTCGAGGCTCAAATGTGCGATGCCAATTCTTGCCTTCCGCCGAAAAAATTCCCATTCACGGCTCCCGTGCCGGAGGCGGTAAAGGTCTTAGAGAACGCGCAGGATGGGGCTGCTGATGAACTTCCGGAAATGCTGCCGAGGGATGAAAAGGACGAAGCGGAAACTGAAGCGGATCCGGCAACTGAAGAAGATGCGCTTGCTTCTCCCAAACCGCTCTCTTCGCAAGAAAACGCCGAAAGCGGTCAGTCCGAAGGAAAAGCGGTTTCTGATGAGGCGCAGGCGGAGTCTGACGGTGCCTCTGAATGGAAGCAGACTTCCTCTGCCGACTACTCTCTGGCGATCATTCTGGCGATGGCGTACCTTGGCGGTCTGATCCTGAATCTGATGCCGTGTGTCCTTCCGGTCATTGCGCCGAAGCTGCACTCCTTCATCAAGCAGTCCGGTGAAGCCCGCGGACGCATTTTCCTGCTGAACGTCGCGTACACGTTTGGACTTCTGACCGTTTTGTGGTTCCTTGCTGCACTTTCGCGCATTGCAGACCTGACGGCACTTTTGAAAAACATTCTTCCGGGATCTGCCGCAGCATACCTCCCAACGATCCAGAACATGGGGTGGGGCCAGCAGTTTACGTATCCCGGATTCGTCATTTTCATGATCCTGCTCGTCTTCGTGATGGGCCTGAGTTTCCTCGGCGTCTGGGAGATCCCGATCCCCGGAATGGTCGCCAGCGGGAAACTTGGGAAAATGCAGCGCAAGGAGGGATTCCTCGGTGCATACTGCATGGGGATCCTCACCACGCTTTTGGCGACACCGTGTGTCGGTCCGTACCTTGGTCCCGTTTTCGGGTGGGTCATGACGCAGGAGATCTGGGTCTCGTTCGTGACGTTCACCGTCATCGGCCTCGGCCTCGGGACTCCGTATCTCGTCATCGGCGCGTTCCCCGTCCTCATCCGTTTCCTCCCGAAACCGGGCGAGTGGATGGAAACACTCAAAGAGGTCATGGGATTCTTCTTCCTCGGCACAGTCGTCTGGCTCTTTTACGTCCTGCCGGGGCAGTACACCGTCCCGACACTGGGGCTGATGACTGCACTCTGGTTCGCTTGCTGGCTCATCGGAAAAACGACGCTTTCCGGAGCTTCCCGCGAAGCCGTTCTCGCAGCCTGGGCTGCTGGGATCATTTTCTCTGCGCTCGTCGGATTCGCCCTTTTTTCCATGGAATACAAACACCATCAGGCAGTCTCTGCGGATCCTGATCAGGAGAACATTATGGCAAGCGTTTCCGAAGACAAGATCCCGTGGCGTCCTTTCTCGATCCAGCGTGCGGAAGAACTTCGCGCAGAAGACCGCATCCTTTTTATCGACTTCACCGCCCGATGGTGCGCAACGTGCCAGACGAACTCCAAATTTGCGATCGAAACTCCGGCGGTCGCCGAGTTTATCCGTTCCAACGAGATCGTGCCGCTGCTTGCGGACTGGTCGGAGCCTTCCAAAGACATTGAGTTGACTTTGGAGAAATTTGGCCGAAATTCCATTCCGCTCATCGTGATCTGGATACCGGGACAGAAAGATCCGCTTCTCATAGACGGGATCGTTTCGGAATCAGACGTCCTCAGTGCGCTGGAATTTGCCGTAAAGAAGGATAGGACGCCCTAAAAACGGTCTGACCGCGTGATCGGCGTCGGTTGGGAGCTAGGTTGTGGTTCACAAGTTGCAGTAGGAGGCCGCAGCCGAACAAAATGGAAACAGAGTTGAAAACAGAGAAGAAAAACAAAAAAGAAGACCTCATTTGCCATGCTTGAGAGCATTTTTGAACAGTGCGCCGTCGTCAGTGGTTTGGTGACGGAATCCGAATTGATTTCCGCTTGGAAGGAGATGACCGTCAGTGGATCGTCTCCCAAAGCTGAGGAGATTCCTGACCGTCTGGCAGAAATTCTGGTCAGACGCGGTGTCCTGAATCACTGGCAAGCCGGTCAGCTCCTGAAAGGACAGAAGCGTTTTACGCTCGGAAAGTACAAGATATTCAATTCGATCGGACGCGGCGGGATGGGAGAAGTCTACAAAGCGCGTCACATGGAAACGCAGCAAATTGTCGCGATAAAAGTGCTTCCAAGCAAAAAAGCGACGGAATCTGCCGTAAAAAACTTTGAAAATGAGATCCGATTCATGTCCCGCCTGAGTCATCCGAATCTCGTGGCGGCGATCGAAGCCGGATTTGACGGAAACGTAAACTATCTCGTCACAGAGTACGTGCCCGGACCAGATTTGAGCAAACTGGTCAAAAATCGCGGGCCTCTGCGTCAGGAATCGGCTGCATCTGTCATCATTCAGGCAGCTCGCGGTCTGCAGCATGCGCATTCGGAGGGATTTGTTCATCGTGACGTCAAGCCGGGAAATATCTTAGTCACGATGAACGGAATGGCCAAGCTCTCCGACTTGGGGCTGGCAAGTCATCGGGAATTTGAGTGCGACGCGGAAAAGAAGAGTAAGATCGTCGGAACTGCAGACTACATTGCACCGGATCAGGTCCGTGACCCTGCCAATCCGGATTCGATCTGTGACATTTACTCTCTTGGCTGTACACTTTATTTTATTGTGACGGGCAAGCCGCCATATCCTGGAGGCTCTGCTTCTGAAAAAGTCAAAAAGCACCAGAGCGAGACGGAGTATCCGACCAATCCCGCTCTCATCAATCCCTCGCTCTCGGAGGAGTTTACGGACGTCATCGCGTGCATGATGGCAAAAGTTCCCGAAGAGAGGATCGCGTCTGCACAGGACGTCATTCATTTTCTCTCCCAGTGGGCAGACGGTTCTCCGCAGCCTATCAGATTTATGGATGCAAAAGACGTTTTCTGGACTGGAACTACCCCACACTGGGCTTCTGCAGAAGAGATCCCATCAGAAGAGACGCAGTCAGAGGTAATGTGCGCAGTAAAAGGATCGTGCGCGGGGGAAGTGAAGCAGGACGCAGAGAGTGTTCCCGAAACGCCGGCTGTCCCCTTTTCGATCCCTCTGCCGCCGCCGTTACCGGAAAATTTTCCCAAAGTTCAGGAACGCAGGGAAACGAAGGGTGGAGTTTCATCTGTATTTCCGCCGCCATTGATCAAAGACAAAGAAAAGGGGACTGAAAATACGAAAACGCAGGAGGATCAGCCGGATGCGGTTTCCTCTGGGGATCCCCAGTCTGAAGAGCTTCAGGGAAAGAAAGGAGGGCGTCTTGGGAACTTTTTCAAGCGTCTGGTCCCGCAATCGCGTCCCGGTACACGAGTTTCCGAAAGATCCGCTTCTAAAAATTTAGGTCCGGCACCGGACTTTGGATCCATTTTTGCTCAAGCAGAGGATGATATGGGATCAACTTCTGAAAAATAGCGGTAGTTCCCCCGGCGAGATCTTCCTCTCCGGGTGGAATTTTAAAAAATTTTTTAAAAATATCGAATATTTTCCCCCCCTACCTGTTGAATATTTCTCAAATACGGTTAAAATAAAGAGAACTTTGTTTTATTTTCAAAGTTTTAGCCTTTTTGTTTTTTTAGATTTAATTATCCATCTTTCACAGTTTCCTGTGGTAAAGCGGTCGTTTTACCCTTGGGAAAGTTTGGCGGGATGAGAAAAAATTGGAAATAAGAACCTGTGAAACGCATGGGGCGGGCTTTTATTTATGCGTTACCGCCTTGTTTATTTTGATTTTTTGTATCCTTTTGAAATTTTGATCCAGGCAATTTCCATTTTTTACGAAACAGAATGGTGACGTACAAAAGTTTCATGGTTCCGATCCGGTTTCCATGCTGAGAGTCCTTTTCATTTTCGGTGCTGGGCACCCCTTTTCATCCTCAGCGTGTCGAACTTTACCATTTGCCGAGTGCGCTTCATTCAACAGTTTTGAGAAAGAGCAAAAAGGATGGATATTTTTTATTTTTCAACACACTATTCGATCCTCGGGGGGGATTTATTATGTCAGAAAATCAAAACATTACATCATCGTTTTCGCGTATTTTTGAAAATCTTGCTATTCTTGAGAAGCGGAATCCGGACCTGAAACGTCTTCTGAATGCGTTTGACGGCTGGCTGACTCATTTTGTTCAGAATATTTCCGAAACAGCAGAAAGGACTGCGGGGCCGACGGCATCAGGATCCGCGACAGGTTTCGCGGCATCATCGGAAGGTGCCGTTTCAGACATTTCCAACGCCTCGCAGCGTCCTTCAGTCAGTCCGTCTGCGGCATATTCCTCGAATGAGGCTTGTTCTGCATCCGAAGCAGAGATACCGAATACACACATTCCGTCTTCTCCTCAAACTTCGTCTTCTCCGTCAATTTCCTCGTCAGCGTTTCCGCAGTCAGAGGCTGTTGGAGAATATGTTCCAGTATCTTCTGCGCCGGTCGTTCACGAATTTACGATGCCGTGGAGAGATGAAGATATTGACCAGCTGGAAAAGCGTCTTCTTCTGAAGATCGAAGCGTCGCGCTGGGCACTGGAGCGAGACCGGCTTCTCAAAATGTCTGTCGATTTTCAGACACAGATCGAGCCGCGAGACCACGATCTGCTGACTCGTGCACGCGAATTGACGAACTGTTACCTCTGGATGAACAATCCGGAAACCGCGCCTGTGATCGCATCCGAGACGTACGAAATGCTTGCGGATGCGTACAATGCTGCCGCGCAGTGTGTCGGTTTCATGCGTTCCCTGATCGCACTGGTAGATTCCGTTCCCCAATCGGAGATCCTCAGCAGTATCCTTCGTGACACGCTCTACACGACCGCCACGGCCCAATCCGCGCTTCGGAGAGTCACGTACGAGGTGAGCGGGCGCGAAGATCAGGATCAGATCCGCATCCACCGTTGGCTGACTTTTTTGACGAAGCGGTACAGCATTTACGTCAATCGTCACATGAAGAAAGATTCCCTTGCGCCGAAAGAGTGTATTTATAAGATCCCGGAATACATCGTTAGGCTCAAGGAGGCTGTCAAGAGATACACGCAGCGTCAAAAAACTTTGACGGAAAGTTTCAGCCGGATCCAGTACCATGCGGGCCGGATCCAGACGCAGGGTGGAGGAGACTACGATTGGAAAAAGATCATCGAGACGATTGGCGACCTGGCGGAAGTTGGTGTCTCGCCGGATGACATTCGGTTCAGCGACAATCTGAAACATATCCTTTGCTACCTGCAGGACGTTCCCTCCTATAAAGAGAATCCGTTTTTCGTCGCAGTCCTGATGGAAATGGACTATTGGCACAAGAATGCCGCGCAGAAGGCCCAGATCGCACAGGAATTGACGTCTCTTCCGATTCGTCAAGCCTCCTCGGAACCGGAAGAAGAGTACCAAAGCGTCTGGAAAGAGGAGCTCGAGGAAGCGATCTTGCCGACTCCGCTCAGTGAAACACGGGAAAAAGGGATGCTGCGCCGTGGAGAAACACTCAGCAGTCCAGAGCGCAGATCTGCAATGTTGCCCAAAGCGTCGCCGCTGGGATTCCAAGAAAAGTTTCCGCAGTCGGAGCGTTCTTCTTCGCGGGAATTTGGACATGGGATCCTTAGCAGTTCGGAAAACAGCGGAGAGAATGGTACATACGCGCCAAGACGGTCCGTGCAGGAAAATTCGATGCCGTATCGTTCGGAATATCATGCTCCAAGCCGTTTCGCGGCACATCAGGATATTCCGTCCTACGGAGATTTCTCATGGGAAAGGCATTCGTCGTATACGCCGCCTTATCCTTCTGGAGGTCAGGGGGAAACGCTTGAGGAGATGATCCCTCAGATCCAAAATCAGCTCCAGGAAAAGAAGATCGTATTTATTGCCGATGAATCAGGTGTACAGCTTTTGCAGATCCTCCAAAGCCGGTTGGGAGACGTTTTCGTCTTCGCAGATGAAAAGCAGATCACATCGGAAACGAAACTTGCACAGCTCGTACATCCCGGCAATGTTGGTCTGGTGATGCTGAAAGGCGGCGGTACGGTATCGAATCTGAATCGGATAATCGAAAGTTACAGCCGAAAATTCAGTAAGCCGAAGCTGCGTCTGGATAATACAGAGCTGCAGAGCGTCATCCACCAGATTTTTGTGGGACTAACGTTTTGGAAATAGCTCAACGGCGGGTCTGCCGTCCTGTTTCCAGCGGCAGATCCATTTTGTTCGGGAAGTTTTTGCTTCCCTTTTATTTTTAAATTTTTGAAATTACGTTTTATCCACGATCACCTATGCCTAAAAAAGCATTTATTACCGGAATTACAGGACAGGACGGAGCCTATCTGACGGACCTTCTTCTGACGAAAGGTTACGAAGTTCATGGTCTGATGCGCCGTACGTCCCAGTTCAATACGTCTCGTTTGGAGGAACTTTGTGTTCCTGAAGCGGCCTCCGAACGCCTTTTTCTCCATTACGGCGACTCAACAGACTCACTGAACATAACGACGCTCATTGAAGACATTCGTCCGGACGAGATCTACAATTTGGCAGCGCAGAGCCACGTGAAAGTCTCGTTTGAAATGCCGATCTACACTTGTGACGTGGACGCGCTCGGGACACTGAGGATCTTGGAGGCGGTTCGGCAGGCGCATTTGACGGAGAAAACGCACGTTTATCAGGCTTCCACATCAGAGCTTTTTGGCAAGGTACATGAGATCCCGCAGACGGAAAAGACGCCTTTTCACCCCCGTTCGCCGTACGGGGTTGCAAAACTGTTTGCATACTGGATGACGGTCAACTATCGGGAATCGTACGGAATGTTTGCCAGTAACGGGATCCTCTTCAATCACGAGTCCCCGTTCCGCGGCGAGACGTTCGTGACTCGCAAGATCACACTAGCGGCGGCTCGGATCCTGAATGGGCTTCAGGAGCGGCTGGAGCTGGGAAATATGGACGCGAAGCGGGATTGGGGCCATGCGCGGGATTTTGTCGAGGCGATGTGGCTCATTCTGCAGCATGACGCACCGGGGGATTTCATCATTGCGACTGGAGAGCAGCATTCCGTGCGTGAATTCGTTACCTTGGCATTCGAGTATGCCGGCGTTCCGATCCGTTGGGAAGGTGAAGGGATGAATGAAGTCGGGATCGCCTGTGTGCCGAAGGTTTCGGAAGATGGGATCCCGTGCCGATTCGTGCCCGGAAAGGGTTTCGAAGGCGTTCCGATGGAAGAGCGTGTCGTCGTGGCGGTGAATCCGGAATTCTTCCGTCCGGCAGAGGTCGAAACGCTTTTAGGCGATCCGGCGAAATCAAGAGAACTGCTTGGCTGGAAGGCAAAGACGTCATTCCCGCAGCTCGTTCAGGAGATGCTGGAGTACGATTTGAAGAAACTTTCCGGCTGATAGTGTTTTGAGCTTTCATTTCAGCTCCGGCACGCAGAGAATAGGACCCTGTGTGCCTGGTTTTGTTTTTTGTATCCGCGCTTTCCGCCTTCAGTCGAATGCCGCCATCCTCCCGAAGACCCAAGACTTCCGATATGCCGAATGACAAGAAGATCCGTTTCATTCTGGATTCAGAGACGGATCAGACAACGGTATTGGCGATAATATGCGCCCTTTCGCTTACCGTCCTGACGTTTTTTCTCATGACCGCACAGATATTTTCCTGCCGGCATCAGCCGCTTACGGTCGAACATGCGGTAGATCCCAGCTCGGAAGATTCTGGGGAGGCATCTTCCGGCAGCGGGTATCTCGTGGACATCAACACCGCCAGCGTTCCTGAATTGTGCATTCTTCCCGGCATCGGCGAGATCACCGCCCGAAAGATCGTTGCTGAGCGAGACGCGAATGGTCCATTTCGTTCAGCGGATGACCTTCGGCGAGTGCGTGGGATCGGATACAAGAAGGTCGAAGCACTGGAATCCATGATCGCCCCCATCGAAGGAGATTCCTTGCCGGACGCTCCCCAAACGACCGCGCCGCTTACGGAGCCATCGTTATAAAGCCGGGGTCTTTTCCCACGTTACAGGACCTTCAGAGCAGCCTCGCGAAAAGGAAAAGAAAGAAGAAAAAAGACAATATCGCTGATTTCGAAAAAGGTGATTTTGTCCCGTTCTGCATAATGAAAAGAGAAACGCAGCGGGGCCCGAATTTCCCCGCTAGCCTTTGCGCGAAAGAGGTAAAGTCCCGCAAAAAACGGGGGAAAATGCTCCCAAAATGGCTTTCAGTCGCAAAAAAAGGGATTTTTTTCACTTTTTTTCGATTTTTTTTGGCTTTTTTTGCTCAATAGTACTTGCTTTTTTTTGCGAAAAAACATTTAATGAATAGAAGAAGTTAGTTTGGTATTTCGGGAGTTTTCCCGACCGAAATGAATTTCATTCAAATCCTGCCCAGAATTTCATTCTGTCTTCATTTAGTGATATTTCAAAAGTCACGGAATGACCACGGAGGAGATTCAAAGCAGAGGTATGAAACCTTTGCAGTTCGTTTTTTCAAATTTATCCCAAGGAGGGAATGAACCATGGCTAAAAAAGCTGAAAAAGCCCCCAAAGCCCCTGTCAAGCCGCTGACCAAATCTGAGATCCAGAACAACATCGCGGAAGCCACCGGTTTGACCAAGAAAGATGTCGCCCGCGTCTTGGACGCTCTGGCTGATGAGATCCGTAAGAGTGTTGCACCGAAAGGCGCCGGAGTCTTCGTACTTCCAGGGCTTCTGAAGATCGAAAAGAAAGCTGTTCCGGCCAAAAAAGCTCAGAAACATGTCGAAAATCCCTTCAAACCTGGGGAATTTCGTGACATTCCGGCCAAACCGGCTTCCAGCAAGGTCAAGATCCGCCCGCTTAAAGGCCTGAAAGACAGCTGCACGAAATAAGCTCTGAGGGCATGCAAAAGAACTCTTCGTTTTGGGCGAAGAGTTCTTTTTTTATGTCGCGTTCTTAAAGGATCGTCCCATAAACCGTCTGTTTTTTCATCAGACGCCGACGCGGTATCGGGCATCGGCGCATGAGTTTCGGTTAGGGGGAGTCAGGAGCTATTGATTTTCCTCACGATAACGTTTCACGATCTTTCCTGTGAAATCGATCTTATGCAGCGGCTGAACGATCGTGCTGGTAATGTTGCGCAGGTGGGAAGCGTAGCGTTTGAAGTAACGCAGCGCGAGCACATACACGACATCCAGCGGAGTTGCCGGCTGAGTTTTCTTCAGGTACCAGAGGATCTGTTCTTCGCAATCCTCCGCCAATTCCGTGCATTTAAAGATCAGTTCTTTTGCGCCTTCTTCGTCTTCATTGAGAAAGACTTCTTTGCATTTCAGGGTCTGTACGAGCAGTTCATCACGCAGCGCACACATCTGATCGCGCATTCCGGTTTCTGGAGCGGAGGCCTGAACCGCCAGATCGTAGAAGTTCTTTGCGTAGTCTCCGAGCCGTTCTGCATCTTTGACCGCACTCATGAGCGTCAGACAGAAAGAGAGGTAACTTTCGCCGTTGACGACCGCCTTGACGAAGAGTTCCCGGCGGATCCGGCGTTCTGCTTTGTTGATCTGCTTGTCGAGCGAAAAGATCTCCTCTTTCGAGCTTTCCGCATCGTTCAGACGCAGGAAGGCACCGCTGCTGAGGCTCAACTCTTTGTGTGCAGCCTCGAGCATCTGTGCGAATTCCGCACGTAGTTCAGGAATTCCAGCCTGAGAAGGTTTTTTGGAAAAAAGCCATCGAAGCATTTTAAGTTTCTCCTTTCACTAAGAGAAAAGCCACAATCCAATCAACGGAATGATGAAAAATACGCACCCCAGCCACATGAAAACATACTTTCGGCTGAGTGTACTCAAGGCCGACAGGAATTTTGCACCGCGAACGGGAAGCCGCATAAACGGGATCGGATACCACAGCAGCGCACCGGAGCAGTTGAACAGTACGTGAACGAGTGCCACGGAAATTGCGTCAACTCCCGCAGTTCCCGAGAACGCCATTGCCGCAAGCAAAGCCGTGATCGTCGTACCGATATTGGCTCCCACGAGGATCGGGTATGCCATTTCGAGTTTCAGGACGCCGGACGCCACAAGCGGCACGAGAAGCGACGTCGTGATGCTCGAAGACTGAATGATCATCGTGACGATCAGCCCGATCAGCATCCCCAAGTACCCGTTTTTCGCCAGCACACGATTCATCATCTCTTCGAGACGGGAATCCATCAGCACTTTCATGTTTTTCGTGATCTGGACCAAGGCATAGAAGAGGATCACCAGAGCCAGGATCATCATGAGGAGCGCAATGATAGTATTCGTTTTGAGGCAGGAATCAAGAACCCACCGGACAAAATCGACCGGCTGATCGACCATCCAGGGAAGCGGATTCCAGCTTCCTCCGCTCTCGCCTGTCCCGGAAGGGAGAAAACCGACCAGAAAGCGCGCCAGATTGCTCAGATAGCCGAAGCAGATCTCAAGCGGAAGCAGGACTGCGGTCGTCATGATGTTGAACATATCCTGCAGTGCGCTGGCACTGTAAGCGCGCCCGAACGTTTTGCGCTCACCAATGTGTCCCAGCGAAACGATGGAACTGGTGATGGATGTTCCAATGTTGGCCCCCATGACGAACGGGACCGCGTGTTCAAGCTGGATCGTACCGGCTGCGACCATGGCGACCGCAATGCTCGTCGTCGCAGAGGAACTCTGCATGATAGCCGTCAGAAAGATCCCAAGGCAGAGACCAACGAACGGATTCATGCCGAGATTGTTGGTGAGCGAATCCCACTGGCTCTTGTACGTATTCGTCAGCAGCGAGGCCGCGTCGCCGAACAGTTTGACTGCCACCAGAAAAAGGAAGACCATCAAAGCGAAAAGGAATGCCCGCATTAAAAGTTCCGCCGGTGATCTTGATTGGGTTTCTGATTTCATATTTTCTACCCATATATTTGAGGAAAGCCGGTTCCTGCAGAAGCTGGACTCCTGCACGATCCGAAGATCCGTCCGGACCGCATGGGAAACCGCATGAAATTCACGTTTACGAAAGCATACCGAACATACAAGATGAACGACGTACTCTCATTACGTCCTATTTTACCAGAAATCAAGAGGAGTGCAAGCGTTTTTTTGTTAGGTTTTCGTTAGTTTTGTAAAAAATAAAAAAGAAAGACGCGAAACTCACACAGGTTTTTAGATTTTCAAACGACTCATTTTGTGTATTTTCGTCTTTTTCGTAAATTTCGCGTCCAAATAATTCCATCCCCAAACGCACTATTTTTCCGACTCCACGAACGGGATCTCGATGCCGTCTTTCCCAGGTTTCCAACCGATCTTCACGCGCGAAATGAACCAGTCTTTTCCATGCGTCCGGTTTCCCTGCACGAAGAGCCACGTCTGACCGTCTTCGTCCTGAAAAACGCCCGGATGCCCCGTTTCTGAGGCGTTCCACTGTCCCTCAGGACCATTCGGGATGAACGGCACAGACCAGAGCCGCGTCCACTGAATGCCGTCCGTGCTGACCGCGACACCGATCTGCTGCGGGTCATTATTGTACCCGCCGGCGTAGAACATGTAGAGCTTTCCGCTCCGCTCGATGACCGACGGAGCCTCGATGCACCGCGTCTCCCACGGCAATTCAGGCTTGAGGATCGATGCTGTACAGCTCTGCGTCCACTTGGCCTCCATGAGATCCACACCTGGGGTTCCTTCCGCGACGATGACCTGCTGGATCTTCCCCGTCTTCTCGCGAGTCACCCCGTACAGAAAACGGCGTCCGTCGGCAGTCTCGATGAAATCCGCATCGATCGCCCGCTTGAGCCCCCATTCCGCATTCGGCCGGAAGATCGGATTTTCCGGGTGCGGCGTGAAATGCAGACCGTCCTTCGAGACTGCGATACACAGAGCGTGCTTTTTTCCGGGACTCCATGTCTGGTAGAACATCACGACCTGATCGCCGACCACTTTGACGCACGGTGCCGTGACTTCCCACTCCGACTCCTGAAGCGGCTGGATGTACCCGGCCAACTCCCAGTTCACCAGGTCGCTGCTCTGCGCCACGCCGGTGATCCAGCCGCGTTTGGGCTCGTATCCCTCAAGAGGCTTCCGTGAAAAATAGAGCCAATATTTTCCCTGAAACCGAATGACAGACGGATCTTTCGCATAATCTTCCGGTCCGCCCCATTTCATCGCAGGCTCGGCAAGCGGCGGGAAATCAGCAGGAGTCACAGACCGCACCTCCTCAGACGTCGGAAAAACGCACGGAACCTCGCCCGCACTCAAAAAACTTGCTGAAAGCAAAAAAAGCATGAACACCAAACAGCGCATCTCATCCTCCTGAATTAAAAATCAAACACAAAACCAGCAGCGCCTTTTCGCCATGTTTTCAGTTGAAAAACGGCTATTCGCTGGTTTAATGGTTAAATTCCGAAACACCGCGCACCCGCACTACCGCACGTGCTCTCCTACTTTACCTCGAATTTGATCCTCCACTCCTTCGCATACCGTTCCGCCTTCGACCCCGCCTTCCCGTAGATCACCAAGTCATCATGGCAGCCTATGAACGCGTAATCTCCAATGTACGTCACGCTGTTGGGGATCGTCACCGACGTGAGGTTGCAGCCTATGAACGCGGATTTTCCAATGCTCGTCACGCTGTTGGGGATCGTTACCGACGTGAGGCTCTTGCAGTGGTAGAACGCGTACTCTCCAATGCGCGTCACGCTGTTGGGGATCGTTACCGACGTGAGGCTCTTGCAGCAGTAGAACGCTTCCTTTCCAATGTACGTCACGCTGTTGGGGATCGTCACCGACGTGAGGCTGTTGCAGTCTTCGAACGCGGAATATCCAATGCTCGTCACGCTGTCGGGGATGGTGTATTCGGTGAGGCTCTTGCCGCACGGGACCTGAATGAGCGTTTTGCCGTCGGCGGAGAATAGGATTCCGTCCACGCTCTTGAAATGCGTATTGCCCGCGGAGACTTGGATCTCGGTCAGTTTATCGCACCCGGTAAATGCACGGAAGTCAATGCTCGTCACGCTGTCGGGGATCGTCACCGACTTGAGGCTATTGCAGTAGATGAACGCTTCCCATCCAATGCTCGTTACGCTGTCGGGGATCGTCACCGACGTGAGGCTCTTGCAGTATTTGAACGCTTCCTTTCCAATGCTCGTCACGCTGTTGGGGATCGTCACCGACGTGAGGCTGGAGCAGTCGGAAAACGCCCCACCTCCAATGCTCGTCACGCTGTCGGGGATCGTCACCGACGTGAGGCTGGAGCAGCTGCTGAACGCGTGATCTCCAATGCTCGTCACGCTGTCGGGGATCGTCACCGACGTGAGGCTGCGGCAGCCGTAGAACGCGGAATCTCCAATGCTCGTCACGCTGTTGGGGATCGTCACCGACGTGAGGCTGCGGCAGCCGCTGAACGCATCCTCTTCAATGCTCGTCACGCTGTCGGGGATCGTCACCGACGTGAGGCTGGAGCAGTCGTCGAACGCGTAAGTTCTAATGCTCGTCACGCTGTTGGGGATCGTCACCGACGTGAGGCTGGAGCAGCCGCCGAACGCGGTATATCCAATGCTCGTCACGCTGTCGGGGATCGTCACCGACTTGAGGCTCTTGCACCTGTAGAACGCTCCATTTCCAATGCTCGTCACGCCATGGGGGATCGTCACCGACTTGAGGCTCCCGCAGTCGCTGAACGCGTGATCTCCAATGCTCGTCACGCTTTGGGGGATCGTTACGTTCGTAGCAAAGCCTGTATATTTTACGAGGATGAGAGAATCTCCCTCCCTCTGGTATTGGAACCAAAAACGTTCATCGGTCACCCACCAAACACCAAGCGCAGCGGCGGTTGCGCCGAGGCCGCCGAGAAGAAAATTACGCCGATTGAAAAGGGGCGGACGGCCGCCGTTCTGTTCTTTTCGCAGACGCGCACGGGCAAGGCGTTCTGCCTTTTTCTGGTCTTTCAAGGCTGCTTTCTGACGCCGTTTTTCTTCACGTTTCAGTGCCTTCTGCTGACGGGCAAGAAGACGTTCCGCCGCACGTTTCGCTTTCTCTTTCGCAAGCTGGTCGTTCCGCTCCTTTTGACGTTCCGCCTCCTCTTGCTGTTCCTGCTGTATCTTGCGGTAGATCTCTTCTGCCATTGTATCCACATCCGGGACCTGCGTCTCCGCAGTCTGACCGGCGGTGCCTTTTGATGAAAAGCTCGGCACGGAAGTAGAAACGGGCGAAAGCGCATTTACAAACTCTCCGCACGTCGTGAATCGGTCTTTCGGCTCGTACGCCAACGCGCGAAGGAACGTGGGGCGCAGTGTTTTGGGAACGTCCGAAAGGAAATTCGACGGAACCATTTTTTTGCCGGAAAGTTCATCCGGAGTGTCCGCATCGAACGGGAAATGGCCAGTCAGGAGCCAAAAGGCAGTAACGGCCAGCGCG
>SUVI01000086.1 GCA_015062085.1 Planctomycetaceae bacterium | reverse complement strand
AAACGCCGACCAGACCGCCCCAGCGAACGTCTTTCGCGTCGCGGCTCGCCGTACCCATGTCGCATCCGGCAGCACCGGCAGTCGCGAAGAAACCAAGAACGTACGCGCCCATCAGGTTAAAGATGGCGAGCGTGGTGAGCGGCACAGCCGGAGCGGCAGGAGCTTCCACGGCAGCAGTTTCCGAAGTGGCTTCAGGAGCAGCTTCTGCGGCGACAGCTTCCGCAACGGGTTCGACCGGAGCAGTTTCTGCGGCAACAGCTTCCGCAGCGGGTTCGACCGGAGCAGCTTCTGCGGCAACAGCTTCCGCAGCGGGTTCGACCGGAGCAGCTTCTGCGGCAACAGCTTCCGCAGGCGCGGCTTCATCGGCAGTGGCTTCCGAAGCGATCGGAGCAGTTTCCGCCGGAGCTTCCACGGCAGCCGGTTCAGCGACGGCGGCCGCACCAATTTTGGAAGCATCAAAATCGCCGAGTCCGCCGGCAGTTTTGGCGAACATGACGAGCAGGACGGTCAGCGGGATAAGCGGGAAGAAGGTCGCGATCTTAGCGACGTACTTGATCCCCTTCAACCCGACAAACGCAGCGACGACTGCCCACGTGATCGAGATACCGAAGAACATCGCGGGGTAGTTCGCGACGACCTGATCTGCAGTCGCGGCGCAGCCTTTGATCGGCGCGGTGAGGAGGATGCCGGCCCACCAGCTGTTCACGGCAAGCCATCCAAACTGAAGGACGCCCATGAGGAAACCAGGCATCAGGAACCCGCCGTTCACGCCGTAGGTGCTCGTCCCCACGATGTAGAGCGGATGACCGGTCTGCATTCCGAGTTTGCCCGGAATGAGATAGAACAGAAGATGGCAGAGAAGTGCAGCGAGGATCAGCGCAATGATCGCAGTTCCAAGTCCGCAGGAAAGCAGACCAGCTGCGGCACCGCCGCCGGACATCGGGATCGCATTCCAGAAACCGACCCAGAGCATGACGCCCGCGAGCGTCTGCGCAGTGTTCGTCCACCACGGGGCACGATTGGAAAGCGGATTGGGTTTCGCCATCGCGACATAATCGGGAAGATTGGCCATAGGTAAATCCTTGAAAAAATGAAAATTTGAAATCAAATCGGAAAAAACCAAAAACGGAATTCCACACTGTGCCCATTATATTCCGTCTCCGCGATTTCGCAAGGAAAAACCGCGTGAGATCACAGACTTTTTCTAAAATTTTCGCAAAAAATCCTGCATTTCGACCAAATCTTCGAGTTTCTCCCGAAGAGGCGGAAATGGGGAACGCCCACAGTGTGCCGGGAACGCACTCCGTCAAGAGTCTGTCAGGAGTCTGTCAGGACGTTCGGCTTGCGAGGAGGATCCCCAGGAACGTCAGGACGACACCTCCCCAGAAAATGGGATTGGTCGGCTCGCTGAAAATGAGCATTCCGGCGAAAATATTCAAAAGGACCTGAAGGACCGACATTGCGGCCGCCTTGGACGCGGAGGCGTAGCGGTAGGAGAGATTCTTGAGGTAAAAGGCGAAGAACGTCAGGATCCCCGCCGCCAAAATACTCAGCCAGCACGCCGCAGGAACTTCTGTGCAGAGAGCCGAAAGAGGAGTGCCTTCCGCCCGCATCTTACTCAGCATCGCGATGAAGCCGAAAAGACCGCCGAATCCAAAGACCATCGAAACCACGAAGTACGCGGAGACCGGTTTGGGGGCTTCCTCGCCTTCTTTCACTTCCGGTTTTTTCATGACCGCTCGCAGGATCAGCGTGTAAGTCGCGTACCCCATCCCCGTGATGAACGCACAAAGGAAACCAAACGTCCGTGCATCCAGCGGAACGCGGAACCTGCCGTACTGGACTCCGCTCTCATGCTCATCGGCCTTCACGCTAGCGTCAGCTTTCACTTCCGGAACCGCGTCAGCTTTCACTTCCGGAACCGCGTCAGCTTTCACTTCCGGAACCGCGTCGGCAGTCACGGCCGGGACGGCGGCGGGGGTTTCTTGTGCTTTTTTCGCAAGCGAATTACTGAACCCGAAAAGCGAGACGGCCGCGATCAGGACGCAGATCATTCCCAGTTTCAGCGGCGTGATCTTTTCGCGAAGCAGAATGGCGCCGAAAATGGCACAGCCTAAGATCGTGATGGTGCGAATGACGGGAAGCCCGAGCGCCATGCCGATCAGGTCATTCGCGAGCACGTGATGTCCGATGCCGATGTACTCGCAGAAAAACGCGGCCGCGATCAGCCCAAGGATGACTTTGATGCCGGGAATGGACGTTTTGCCTGTGCGCCAAAGATAGATGAAGATCGGGATCGCGAACATTGCGGCGATCCACTCTTTAAAGCAGAGGATCCAGTCGCCGCGCCAGTCGGGAGAGAAAGTCTCGCCCTGAAGAAACCAGCCGCGGTTGATGAACTGCACGAAAATGTAGACCACACTGAAAAGCGTGTCCGAAAGAATGCAGAGCAGGGTACCGTACGCTTTGTCGGACATGACGGTGCCTTTTACCCGGAGCTGATCCGGATCGTTGGAGGAAGTGCTCATGAAAGTCTCCTTGAATGATGGTTGGTTAGGTTGGTTGGTTGGTTGGTTGGTCGGTTAGGTTGGTCAATCGAGTCAAACGTGCTGTTTTTCCGCGGGATCCCAAAGTTCTTCGGCACGCGCTTCGATCCCGTAGTCGGCGTACTCAAAGATCCGTGCGTTTCGGTCAGGGCCAACGGCGATGATGACGTCGGCGTTTTCAATGGCGCACGTGTGCTGAACCGCCCCGGAGATCCCGACCGAAACGTAGATCTTCGGCGAAACGCACCGGCCGGTCAGTCCGATCTGGTACTCGTACGGCACGCCGTCGGAATCGATCAGCGCACGGGACGCGGCGGGGAGTGCGTTCAGTTTTTCCGCCAGTTTTTTCAGTTTCTCCCAGTTTCCGGCAATTCCGCGTCCTCCTGCGAGGATCAAGTCGGGAGCGTCGGAGTCTGCCGTCCGTACCGTTCCCATTTGCGGGCGCGTTCGGCACACGATCTTCGCAAGGACGTCTCCGCCATGCGCAGGCCGGTAAAAGAAAAGCGTTTCTCCGTCCGTTTCCAGTGCCGTGCAGTCCGCGCAAAGTCCCGTTCCGAGCAGCGCTGCCGTCTGCGGAGCCGTTTTCCTTCCCCAGAGATCCGCATTCCAGAGGACCGCCTCTGCGTCGCGAACGGCCTCCGCGAGCGTGCGGGGGTCCGTCTTCTCCAGAAAAACGACCTCTTCCGCGATCTCTCGAGCCGCCGACTCGGCCTCACGTCCCACGGCAAAAACTTTCGGCATTTTCCTGCATGGTGAACGGTCCAGCCTCTCAGATCCCGGTCCGTTTTCAGGCTCTGCCTCACGAAATTCCGCGAGCTCTTTTGCGATCTGGCGTTCCATCCGGCCGGGCTGATCCCGGAGCGTTTCCAAAAGCGGCCAAAGTTCCTCCAGCGTGATCCACCGGCACTTTCTCCGTCCGCGTTCAGTTTTGAAAGTCTGCAAAACGTGCGTCGGCGATCCGGCAGTCCCGCAAAGTTCCGCCGGGATCCCAAGCTCGGAACGCGTAAGGACTTCCACCTCGCCGGCTCGTGAGCGAAGCGACGGAAAACGCAGTTCCCGGATCCGCTCAAACGTCAGGACTGCCGGAGTCTGGACGCTCTCCATTCCTGTGCGGGTCCGCAGAATGTACGCACTCCCGTTCGGCAAGGATCCTGTGAGTTCCGGGAGTTCCAGGCAGTTGGCGGCCAGTTCACGCTCCAAAAGCGCCGCCAGTTCCGGTCCGACCTGCGCCGTGTCGCCGTCGATGGTCTGACGCCCGCAGAAGATCCAGTCCGCCGGTCCGTTTTCCGCCTCGAGTTTTCGAACGCCAGCCGCCAAGATCCGGCTCGTCGCCAGCGTGTCGCTTCCGGCAAAATCGGCGTCAGAAAGCAGTACGGCCCGCAATTTCACGGACATCCCAAGCCGCGTGAGTTTCCGCATCGGCTCCGTCCACGTCATCGGTCCCATCCCGAGAATGAAAAGCTCCGCAGAAACGCCGTCTTTTTCCAGACTCTTTGCGTTTTGGTTCTCTGCGCTTTGGCTTTCTGCGCTTTGGCTTTCTGCGCTTTGGCTTTCTGCGAATTCCAGCGCGCACTCCAGCGCCGAGGCGTCAAACGGATTCAGTTCACCGTGAATGAATTTTGTGCAGACGATGATCCGCAGCATTGCCCCTCCGTTTTCCATTTTTCCCATTCCAGGTCCGCAGTTTCTCTGCCGCCGTTCCTCTGCCTCCGTCAAAACTCTCCGTGGTAGATCGGCTCCAGAGCTTCCTGAATTTTTTTGTACCGGCGGAAAAGGTCTGCGTACAGTTCCGTCCGTTCCGGGTCGGGAAAGGTTCGGGAAACTTCTTTCGTGCAGACTTTCAGAGCCTCTTCCAGAGACGGAAAAAGTCCGGCTTTCGTTCCTGCGAGCATCGCCGAGCCCAGCGACGAGTCCGTGTTTTCCTTCTGGAGGAGCGTCATGCCAAGCGCATCCGCGAGGATCTGACGCCAGACCGGACTCTGCGCCCCACCGCCGATCGCGACGGCCGTCTCTTCGTGCGGGATCCGGATCTCCTCAAGCGCACGGCAGCAGTCCAGCATCGAAAAGGCGACTCCCTCAAAAACTGCCCGCGTAAAATGCGCTTTCGTGTGGCCGGCACGCACTCCGACGAAACTTCCGCAGAGTTTTGGGTCGGCATACGGAGTCAGCTCGCCGTTCAGGTACGGATGGTAAACGAGTCCCTCGCACCCCGGCGCGATCTCAGACGCAGCCTCCGCGAGTGCCTGAAATTCTCCGCCGAAAGTGTCTCGGAACCAGCGAAACGACGCGGCACACGATTTCGTCGCAGTTCCCGGATACCAAAGCCCCGGCACGATGTGCGAGTAGTTGATCAGACTGCGGCTCGGGTACGCGCGGTCCGTCACGACACAGATCCTGCCTGCAGTCGCCAGTTTGATGGTCATCTGCCCAGGAGAGACCGCCCCGGAGGCGAAAACTTCCATCACGGTGTCCGTCGTCCCGCAAAGTACGGGCGTTCCCGCACGCAGTCCCGTCTCTTTCGCAGCCTTCGGCGTGATCTCGCCCGCAATGTCGGACGGCTGGACCAGTTTCGGGAGGAGCTCGGGATCCATCAAAGGATCCATCGAAGGATCCGTCGAAGATCCCAAAAGTCCGCAAAGCGTCTCGGACCAGTCCATTCGCGAGGAATCGAAAAACATCGACCCCTGCGCCTCGATCACGTCCGTCACGTGGTCTCCCGTCAGCTGATGCCGAACGAAATCTTTCGCAAAGAGGATCCTGCGCGTCTTTTTCCAAACGTCCGGTTCATGCTCGCGGATCCAGAGAAGCTGAGGGAGCGTCCAGATCGTGTCGGGCTGGTGGAGCACTTCGCGTTCAATGACGTCGAGGTACTTTTCACGAAGAAAGCGCACTTCCTGCGTACTGCGTGCATCCGTCCAGTAGACCGCCGGCCGAAGGACCTGGAAATTTTCATCCGTCAGAACGGCCGTGTGCGTCGCGGCATCCAGTGCGACCGCCGCGATCTCCGAGGCATCCGCTCCGGAATTCTCAAGCAGTTCGCCAATCGTTCGGCACGCTGCACGGTACCAGTCCCGCGGATCCTGCTCTGCATAGCCTGGCTGAGGGTAGGATGTCGGGTACTCGACCGTGTTCACCGCTGCGATCCGTCCGTCTTCCGCGAGCAGGACCGCTTTGCTCGCACCGCCGCCAAAATCGATTCCAAGTACGTATCTCATGGATTTTCTGGATCCTTGGGAACTTTTCTTTTTTTCAAATTTACGTTCATTTTGGGGAAACGGCACACGACCGCCTCCCCTTCCAATTTCGTCTCAAAACGGTCCGGTTCGCCTTAAAGCGTCCAGTTTTCGCCGTAGATGGCGGGAACCGCGCCGCGGGACTTCAGTTCGTCTGCCGATTCGTGGCAGATGAGCCATTTGTTCTTCCGGAAGAGACGCGGATCTGCGTGCGTTTTTTCGAGCGGAAGGTTCGTTCCTTTTGGAAGGACCACGACGCAGCAGAATCCCGCGGGATCCGTCGTGCAGGGGCAAAAATGGAGGCTCGTTGCGTAAATTTCGACCGTTTCACCTGCCTTCACCTCGAACATTCGGCATTTTTTCGCATCGAGACGTCCGTCTGCGTCCAGATCGTCCAGCTTCGCCAGGATCAGCACGAAGTCCGTCACTGCGACGTTGATCTCCGAATCGCGGTGCCATTCCAGCGCGTTCATCTGCCGGTTTCGTCCCCAGCAGCATCCGATCTGGATCGGCATCTCGCCGTAGATCTCGTCCGTGAAGTACGCCATCGCTTCCGCAGATTCCAGCTCCGGCATCGACGGCAGATAGGACGCGCCGTTCGCGGGCATTTCCAGCTTCGCGGCCTCGGCGAGCAGGGCGGAAACGGCAGACGCGGCGGAAACGGCAGACGCGGCGGAAACGGCAGACGCGGCAGTGGGTGAGGTCTTCCCCGGCTCGATGAGGCGCCCGTAGGGTTTGAATTCCGGGTCGGTCACGCGGTAGAGCGTCAGTTGTTCAGCCATTTGTGCCCCTCCTCGGTCGTCATGTGGAAGCCTCGGTTTTCGCCCGCCATGATCCAGAGGTAGTAGCTGTCGTACCCCGGCGCACAGCAGAACGGATGGTATCCGCGCGGGATCTCAACGAAATCGCCCGACTTCACTGTGTAGGTTTCGTCAATGTCGCCTTCCTTCGTGTAGACGCGCTGGATGCCGAATCCGCTCGGTTTGTCGAATTCGTAGTAGTAGATCTCTTCCTGAAGGCCTTCGACCGGCATATTGTCGTCGTCATGTTTGTGCGGAGGGTAGCTCGCCCACTGACCGCCCTTCACGTACGCTTCGCCGATGTAGAGCAGACTGGCCGGGCATCGTTCGTCCAGAATGAAGTGTGCTTGACGCTCCCACCCTGGTTTGCCGAGGTCCTTGATGAGGACGTCTTCCGGCGAGATCAGACGCGGTTCCAGCTCGGTGTTTTCCGACGGCGATTTGCACACGGCGATCGAGACTTCCGTCACGCCGATGATGGTGAACGGACGCTCTGCGGGCACGTAAACGCACGTGGCGGGACCGTCAAAGACGTTCTTGCGTTTTCCGATGTTCTCGAACGCGAAATCTTCCCCGGAAACGGTGCAGTTTCCGCCGAGAATGAGCAGACCGTACTCTTTCCCGCCTTCCTGGTACGATTTTTGCGCGCCGGGCTGAAGTTTCAGCATATCGACTTCCATCATTTCCAGCGAGCTGTTCGCCCACGTGATGACGGCCGACTTGCCGTTCTCTTTGTTCCACGATTTTTTGAGGGATTCGTCCGACATTTTGTTTCTCCTTTGAGTTTCTTGAAAAAATTTGGAAAGTTTTGAATAAAATTTGCAAGTTTTCAAATCATCCCCATTGACATCGGCCCCATAATGGAGTATAATCTGGATATAATTTGGCGCATGGTTTGGTGCCTCTGTGCATTGCGCGCAAGCATCAGCCCTCTGTGCCCTTTTTTATTTGTCCCGATTTTTTTCATACTTCAGGAAGTGCGTGTAGCACAGTATCTGCTTAAAATGTGTCATATTGACGATGCCGGCGTTCTCTTTTGCCATTCGCCTGAGAAGCTCCAGCGATTCATCTACTGTGATTTTACCGTCGGCAAGCGCCCCTGATAGTTCAAGATGAAGTTGGTAGGCGATCTTCGATACCTTCATCCCGCTCATCCTGAACTCCTCATATTTTTGAGTAATTTCTTTGATCGATTGCGATTTGGACGGTTTAGGAGTAAATTCCATAAAAGAATTTTTACGGAATTCATAGTTTTTACGAAACCTTGAACCGCACTCTTCAAACGGGAGCGTAATTCTATGATGAATGAAAAAGACCGGAGTGTATTCATCATGGATGATATTCTTTTCCTCAAACCACCGTCTGGCAAATTCATTCCAGTCCTGTTCCTGCTCCTCAAGTACCATCTGAAGAACTTCTTCTTTACTGTAGGAAACGACGGATTTCATTCCTTCAATATTGTCTCGTTTTCCAATGTAAAGTGCGATTTGATCCGCCTTTGCCGAATCGAGTTCCTGAACGTAAACTGCCCGCTGACTGCCTCGCGAGGTGTCTTGGATCAGACGCGCGACCATCGATTTGTATTTCCGCAGTTCGTAAGCCGTCGCACCCGGAGTCAAGCGGTCGATCATTTCAAAAAGTCCCGCGAAATTATCTGTCTGGATCGCGGGAAAAGTGATCGATCTCCCGCCATGTTCTGTCGTGAAAATACCTTCCTTCAACGCCGTTTCCCCCGGCTTAAAGGACACAAAGAGCATGAATTTCTGGACTTCCTGAAGGATGGATCCGCTGAAACTGCCGACGAAATCAGCCAACAGTTTTTGGATATTTTCGTCATTCAGAGAATAGCCGATGAAAATAATCGGAAAATCGAGCAGAGCATTCAGCAATTTTGACGAAACCAATTTCAGCGCAGAATCAAATCGCTCGAAGTCTTCTTCACATAAAATAATTCCGTCAGGATCCTGAACACATCCGTGGATCTTGAATATTTCGCCAAATCCGCTGCTGGTTCTAAAGTAGTATTTGTCCTGACTTTCGTAAACCTTAAAATTTCCGAAAATTTCCTTTTGCAAAAAACAGTCGTAGTTGGTCGTAAAAACCATACTCACTTTCTCTGAAATCTTCCGAAAAAGCGCGATTTCATCTAGTCGGGATTCGTCCAGCGTCCATGAAGTAAGCTGTTTTGCCGCTAATAATTTAAAAAAATCAACACCGTTCCGTGTGCATTTTTCATATTCTTCTGCAGAAAAAAGAGTTTGCGGGTCTAACTTTTCCGTTTTGAGTTTTTCCAAAAGAGTATCCCGAAGGCAGGAAGCCATTTTCTGGTAAAGTTTCCCTTGCGTCATTTCAGGATCACGAACACAAAGTTCCTGACGGTGTGCTTCAAAAACATGTGGCGGAACCTTGATCAAGACTCTCAGACGTTCTAGAAGTTCTTCCCAATTTGGAAAATCCTTCAGGTATCTGCGTGAAATTCCCGACCCAATAAATAAAACGGGCATTCTTTTGCTTTGGATGATTCGATTCAGTGCCTCACTCATTTCAATCGATCCATTTCATTGTGAAATTTCCTAATTTTGACCTTGGTATGCCATGCCTCCCATATACACTCACAAGCTGATTGCAATAGGCCCACCTTACCATCCTTCAATCCCCCAGCCGCGTTCTTGCAGGAAAGCGCGGACTTCCTCGAGAGACGGGACGGCAGCGCGTGCGCCGATCTTCGTGCATTTCAGCGCGGAGACGGCACTGGAAAAGACGGCGCATCGGTAAAAGTCCCAGCCGCGGGTCAGCGCGAAGGCAAACGCACCGTGAAAAACGTCTCCCGCTCCGTTCGAGTCCACGGCCTGAACGGGGAATGCAGGGTAGCGGCGCAGTTCGTTTCCGTCGAAAAGGATCCCGCCGTTCGCACCGTCCGTCACGACCGCGACTTGGGGCGAAAAGCGTGAAAAAAGGTCTTGGACAGCGTCTTCGATCCGCTCTTTTTTCGTGGATCCGCACGCAAATTCCGCGGACGGGATCAGAATGTCGGCGTACGGTAAAAGCCGTTCTACTCCAGGGTAAAGTCCGCCCGCGTCGTAGAGAACGTGCACTCCCGCTTTCCGAGCCTCCTTTGCCGCCTCGACTGCCGCGTCCAGCTCGTTGCCGTCTGCCATGAAAACGCGGGAAGAGCGGATCGCCGTCAGGTGCGCGTCGGTGAGCGTCAGTTTCGGAAGCGTCCCGCGATCCAGCAGGCAGGTCCGTGACCCCGTCGCACAGTTGAGCAGGACCGTGGCAGAAAAAGATTTACCGTCGCGGAACTCGGCCAGCGAAGTGTCGACGCCGTATTTCTCGAGATCGTTCCGCAGAAACGTGCCTTCAGGATCGGTAGAAAGGACTGCGATGACTGCCGCGGAGGCTCCGAGTTTCGACGCGGCCGCCAACCCCGTCCCGACCGGACCTCCGCCGCTGGTGCGGACCGTCTCGACGCAGAGCTTCGTGTCTTCCTTCGGGAAAAAGGGGACTTTCACCAGCGTGTCGAAAACGTTTGCGCCAATGCCTGTGATCTCCGGCATGATCTTCTCCCTGAAAAAATGAAAATGGTCAACTTTTGGGTCAGCTTTTTAACCTTGCCCGAACGCAGAAAGCACGGTCACGGATCAGGTCCGTTTCGCGCTTTCTTCCTTCGCGGCTTCCAGAGCACACGCGAGCTGATCGGGACACGAGGTCGGTTTTCCGCCGCATCGTACGCCTTTCAGCGACGCGATGACCTCATCCACGCTCTTTCCTTCCACCAGCCGGCAGATCCCCAGCTGATTTCCAGGGCAGCCTCCGTAAAACTGAACGTCTTTTACGATGCCGTCCGTCAGATCGAATGCGACCTGCTGGGCACAGACTCCGGAAGTTCGGTACGTAAATTTCATTTTGGATCTCCTTGATCTCTAGAGGGTGGACTTTCAAAAAAAATGCGTCCTGCAGCCGCGCGCGATGGGCAGACTCCGGCACATGACGGAACATTTTCTCGATTTTACTCCGAATCCATCTTTGTGTCAAGCTGGTCCCGGAAAAAAAATCGAAAATCCGCTAAAAGATCTTTAAGTCCCCCTTGCGTTTTCCTTTTCGGCAAAGTATAATGAGAAAAAAGAGGCTCTTCCGGAAAATGTGTACCGATCCAGGTTCCGATCTCACCACTGAGTGTGCAGAAGAGACGCAGAACTCACTGAAAAGAAAGAAAAGAGGAAAAAGGCTGTGAACGCGCCCTGACACGAATTTCACGAAAAAACTGAAAAGACGCGAAAGATTTAAAATATTTTTGATCGCCTTTTGGTGAATTTCGCATTTTTTCGAGTTTTTCGAGTTTTTCGTGTTTCCTTTTTCCTTTCAATGTCTTTCTGTGAACTCTGTGTCTTCCGTGGTAAAATTCAGTGGTGAAACTGGTACGCAGTTTCCGGATGGACCCCAAAAGAGCGTACGGACTCGGAGTGCCGCTCGAAAATCGACGTTTCGCAGCCGGTCTCGCCTTCTGCCTGCCGTCCTCTTCCCGCCGAACCTTCCCCCCCCGCCAATAGAAAACTGAGAATAGAAAGAAAAAGAAAATGAGAACGAAAACGAGAAGCTCCCGTTCCAGCCGTTCCCGCTGTTCCCGCAGGACCGCGCAGCGTCTCTGCCTCCCGGCGGTCTGTTTTTTTGCTGCCGTCTTCTTCATGTCCGCACTCTCGGACACGCGGATCTTCGCTGAAACGCAGGCTGAAACTGCCGCAGTACCTGCCGTTTCATTCCGGATCGGTCTCCTCGTAGATCAGCCGGCCGGTGCGGCTCCGGAACTGGAAACGTCCATCGTCCTAGAAACGGCAGAGCGGATCTTCGGCACGTCCGTTGAGCCGCTCTACCCCTCGGAACGCGCACTTTCCCCGGTGGATATTCCGCTCGGAACGGCATCGCGGGCGGACGGAACTCCTGCCGAGCTGACCGAGTATTCGGCACTCTGGATCCATCAGGGTGAGGAAGCGCCGGCTGAGGGGCCTCTTTACGCGCAGGCATGGAGCAAGACCATCGCAAAACTGGCGGAGTCACCCACTCCCCGCGTCGTGGTCCTGACCGGTGGTGCGCCGCGTCTTTTGGAAACTGCGGGGATCGCGAAAGTCGATTCCGCTCCGATGCCCATCATGAACGACCGGTACCAGTGCGGATTCATTCCCGTCGGTGAACCGTCCGCCTCGCCGATCTGGGACGGACTGACGCCGGATCGCGGAGTTTTCTGGTTCACCAATGCCGTTTACTCCGCGTTCCAGAAATGCCTCATCCAGCCGATGCCGGCGCCGGAAAACGCAGGGACGCAGGAAAACGCAGGGACGCAGGAAAACGCGCTGAAAACGGAAGTCTTCACCGCTGCGAATGTCCCGGGCGGACCGGCGCACCCATTCTATGCCGTTCGGCGCGGGAATTGCGTCTTTTTCGTGCTAAGCTGGAATTTCTCGCAGCTCTACGACCATGCGGCTCCGGAATTCCGCACGAATCTCGAGACGTTTCTCGGCAATCTTCTCCGCTGGCAGTACACTCCGGAGGCTCTCCGCGCGCTGGTGACTCCGCGAGTCCCGCGGACGGTCTACCCGGTGGAGCCGCTTCTGAAAATGATGGAAGAATTTCAGACTCGGACGGGAAAAGCGTACCCCGGCCGCGAACAGTTCCAGACCCGTCTGGCTCCGTTTGCCGCGTGGAATGAGGCGCAGGAAAACGGACTTTCCGCAAACTCCACAGGTGCGGCAGGTACGGCAGGTACGGCAGGTGCGGCAGGTGCGGCAGGTGCGGCAGGTACGGCAGGTACGGCAGGTACGGTGACGCAGGAAACGTTTGAGGCGCTGAAACGCGAGATCCTCTTCGCGCACCCTGAACTGGATTTTGACCGCATTCTGTTCATTCGCCGAAAGGGACAGAATCTGAATCTGCCGCAGAACTACAACAGTAACTGTGTACTTGCGCTGCCGGGAAGTTCCCGAAGCAATTCCGCATTGGAAAAATCGGGGTGGGAAAACGCTCTCTGTGAGCTGAACTTCCGAACGGGCGCGCAAAAAACGCTTTTCGTCTCGCCGCAAAATTTCTGGATCGGCGATCTGGAACTTCATTTCGACGCGGAAAAAGTCCTTTTCTCCATGCCGTCGCCGAACATGGAAACGCCGCGCTGGCGGATCTGGGAACTGCCGCTCCCGAAAGCCGGCGAGTCTTCTGAAACGCAGGGGGAAACGCAGTCAGAAAACGCTTTGGGAACCTCGAACGTACCCGCGTCTTACGCTGAAAACCTCGCGCCGGATTGGCAGGTCCGGCCGGTGCAGATCCCGACGGTCCCGGATGATGACGTGGACGACTACGATGCGTGCTATCTTCCAGACGGCGGGATCGTGTTCTGCTCGACAGCGTGTTTCACCGGCGTTCCGTGCATCAACGGAAGCGGACACGTGTGCAATCTTTACCGGAGATCGGCAGACGGCAAGATCTCTCAGCTTACCGTCGAGCAGGATCACGACTGGAACCCGGTCCTCCTTCCCAACGGGCGTGTCCTTTACCTTCGGTGGGAGTACTCCGACCTTCCTCACGCTTTCTCGCGCATTCTGATGCACGCCAACCCCGACGGCACGAATCAGACCGAGTACTACGGAAGCGGCTCCTACTATCCGAACACGATGTTCTACGCGCGTCCGATCCCGAATTCCTCAAAATTCTCCGCCATCGTCAGCGGACACCATGAACTTCCGCGCATCGGCGACCTCGTGATCTTCGATCCGTCGAAAGGACGCCGTGAAGCCGAAGGCGCCGTCCAGCGCATTCCGGGAGCAGGGAAACCGGTCTCGCCCGTCATGCTCGACTTTCCCATCGCGCAGACCTGGCCGAAATTCACGCAGCCGTTCCCGATCTCCGAAACGATGTTCCTCACCGCGTGTCAGCTCGACGCTTCAAGTCCGTGGTCCATTTACCTCGTTGACATTTTCGACAACATGCTGGAGCTTGCGCGTCCCCAGCGCGGTGAAGACGGCTCGGTCTTCACGTTTCAGGAACCAACTCCGATCCGGAAAACGCAGCGTCCTCCCGTCCATCCCGAGCGCACCGACTGGAACCGTCAGGATGCCGACGTTTTCATCGCGGACATCTACTACGGTCAGGGGCTCCCGAACGTTCCGCGCGGAACGGTGAAAGCGCTTCGTCTGTTCACCTACGAATTTGCCTACCAGGGAATGGGGGCCGAACCGCACAGCGTGGGACTTGACGGTCCTTGGGATCCCAAACGTGTCCTCGGAACGGTCCCAGTCTACGAAGACGGGTCCGCGAGCTTCCGAATGCCCGCAAATACACCGGTCGCGTTCCAGGCTCTCGATGCCGAAGGGCGTGCGATCCAGCTGATGCGCTCCTGGACGACCGCGATGCCGGGCGAATCCGTCTCGTGCACCGGCTGCCATGAAGAGCAGAACTCCGTCGTTCCCGCAATGCCGCTTCCGATCGCGTCGCGCCGTCCGCCGGTCGAGATCACGCCCGATTTTCAGATCCCGCCCGCGTCGCTCTCCACCATCGATCCGGCAAAGCCCGTGACGGCGGAACTCCTCGCGAAACAGAAGGAGGGGATCGCGCAGTTCCTCCAGACGAGCGGCTCCTCTTTCGCACTCGGAACGCACGGGAGTGCGCAAAACGGAAGTGCGCGAAACGGCGTGCACGGATTCAATTTCCAGCGGCACATCCAGCCGATCCTGGAAAAACACTGCGTCGCGTGCCATTCGGAAGACTCCGCGCACCCGCAGAAAGCAGAACCTTCTTTCGTCAACGGACCGCCCGTCCCGGCGATGGAAGGGGGGAACTCGTACAATACGCAGAGCCGATTCGCGCCGTCGTACTACAATCTGCGCCGTTACGTCCGCACGCCGACCAAGGAAAGCCAGATGCCGGTCCTGAAACCGTACGAGTTCCACGCGGAATCGACGATCTTGGTCCAGCTTCTGCGTCAGGGACACCACGGCGTCACGCTTTCGGCAGCGGACTGGGCGCGTCTGAATACGTGGATCGACTTGAACTGTCCGTACTACGGCAGCTGGGGCGAGTCGCGCAACTACCAGATCGCACCTCAGGTAAAGCATCAGTTTGAACGGCGTCTTGCACTGCGTAAGCTCTACACACCTGCCGTCACGCCGGACGCAGACGATCCGTCGGAATTTCCCGTTTCGGAACTCAAGCCTGGGGAAACTCCGAAACCGCCGCACCGCGACATTCTCTTCGAGCGGACCGCGCCGGATCCGAATGCAGCCGCACTCGCAAAGGCAGCAGCCGCGGTACCGCCCGCAAAACGGGTAGAGCTTGCTCCGGGGATCTCGTTGGAACTCTGTGCCGTTCCGGGGCAAAACTGGCTCATCGGACGCTTTGAGATCACGAACGAGCAATACCGGCTCTTCGATCCGAAACATCATTCCGGGTGGGAGTACGCGGACTTCATCCACTTTAGTCCGAATGAAGCAGGTTGGCTCCTTTCGCGGGACCGTCAGCCCGTCGTTCGGATCTCTTGCGGCGATGCGGAAGCGTTCTGCCGCTGGCTCACCGAAAAGACGGGGATGAAATTCTCCCTTCCGACCGCCGAAGAATGGCGTCAGGCTGCCATGGCGTCCGAAACGCCCGTGGATCTTGCCTCGGCACAAGATTTCTGGTTTGGAGACCGAAATGTGGACTACGCACGGTTTGAGAATCTCTCGGATGCCGCAAATCAGCAGATCAACCCGCGTTCCTGGAGGGGCCGGCTCGGTGCCCTTCCGCCTTGGAGGATCGCGGACGGAAACGTGAATGACCGCACGCGCGTCAGTGCGCTGGTCGGCACATACCGTCCAAATCCATGGGGACTTTTCGACGTGCACGGAAACGTTTCAGAGTGGGTCGTCACTCCGGCAGAAGACGGTTCGCGCATCGCTCTGGGAGGCTCGTGGTACCTGCCGTCGAGATTTTCCGGGATCCGGAATGAACGAAGATTCACGGAAGGTCAGCCCGTCTTTGACGTGGGATTCCGCGTCAAGTGCGAGCCGTAAAAAAAGGCTCTTCCTGCAAATACGTACCGGCCCGGACCGCGATCTTGCCACTGAGAGCGCAGAAGAGGCACAGACTCACACTGAAAGAAAAAGAAGAAAAAAGGGAGTGAACGTACCCTGACACGAATTTCACGAAAAAACCGAAAAGACGCGAAAGATTTCAAATATTTTTGATCGCCTTTTGGTGAATTTCGCATTTTTTTGAGTTTTTCGTGTTTCCTTTCAGTGTCTTTCTGTGAACTCTTTTGTGTCTTCAGTGGTGAATTTCAGCGGTGGATTTCAGCGGTGAATTTCAGCGGTGAAACTGGTACGCAGTTCCTGGATGGACCCCAAAAAAAGGGAGCCTGTGCGGCTCCCCGTTTTGTGACTCCAGCTGGAAAAACTGGATCAGTCGGTCAGTTGCATGACTTTCATCCAGGCGTAAACGCGGTCCTTCCAGAACATCATCGGATCTTCCGGTCTGCAGTTGCGGAAGGCATGGTTCGCAAGCGCGAAAACGTGCAGCTCGGCCGGAATGTTCATCGTGCGGAGTTTGTGGTAGACCGTCACCGACCCCATCGGCGAGTAGCCGTCACCGTCACCATGAATGAGGCACATTGGCGGGGTCTTCGCGTCAAACGCAAAGTCTGCGACGAATTCCGAATCGTTCCCTTTCCCGCGGTTCTCGCCGTTCGCTCCGTCCTGCAGCACGTATGCCGGGTAGACCGGTACAGCAAAGTTCACGTGGCACGGCACTTCATCGAGTTCGTCGACCGGCTCGTAAGCAGGAGTCTGACTCGTCGTGGAGGTCATCAGCGTCAGGTGTCCGCCGGCAGAGAAGCCCATGAATCCGATCTTTTCCGGATCGATGCCCCATTTTTCCGCGTTGGAACGCACGAAACGCACCGTTCGCTGCGCGTCCTGCCACGCAGACTGATGCTTCGGCATGTGTTTCGGCCGCGGAACTCGGTAACGGAGCATGACGACCGTCACGCCTTTCGAGAGGAAATAGTCGCGGGCCGGGATCCCTTCGTAGTCGTAGGCGACGCCATAGTACGCACCGCCCGGCGCGATGATGAGGCACGCGTCAGACGTTTTGTTCTCCGGCGCCCACCATTCCAGGACCGGGATCGCCTGACCTTCTTCATAGTTCGGAGGCGTCGCCGGCCAAACGTTGAAAGTTTCAAAACCGAACGCCGTCAGGGAAAAACAGACGTTCAAAAACACAAAAAACAGTGAAATGAATGTGATCCTTTTCATGACTTTCTTCTTTCTTTTTTTAGCTTCTAGCTTTTAGCTTTTAGCTTTTAGCTTTTAGCTTCTAGCTTCTAGCTTCTAGCTTTTGGCTTCTAGCTTTTAGCTTCTTTTTTGCCTGCCAGCTAACAGCTAACGGCTAACGGCTAACGGCTAACGGCTAACGGCTAACGGCTAACGGCTAACAGCTAACAGCTAACAGCTAACAGCTAACAGCTAACAGCTAACAGCTAACAGCTAACAGCTAACAGCTAACAGCTAACGGCTAACGGCTAACGGCTAACGGCTAACAGCTAACAGCTAACAGCTAACGGCTAACAGCTAACGGCTAACAGCTAACGGCTAACAGCTAACGGCTAACAGCTAACAGCTAACGG
>SUVI01000085.1 GCA_015062085.1 Planctomycetaceae bacterium | reverse complement strand
CCATTTTCCTTCTTCCGGAATCGGGGCCGGTCCGTGATTTACGCCTTTGGCGACACAAACCATGTTTTCGACTTCGTGCGAATACTGCATCGTAGATTCTCTCCTTATGCAAACGCTGACCATACGTCCGTTTCAACCAAACCACAGACGTGAACAAAACATATTTTAGCAGATTTTCAACTTCCGAAAAGGGGGAGGGGAGCAAAAAAGGACTTTTTTTCCAAAGACTCTGACTTTTTCACCACTCACGCGAGACATCCGCCCCAAATTTTACAAAATTCAGTAAAGCTCGCAAAAACATATGCCGATTCGTTGAATATTGAGTTTTTATTCGCCAAATTCCAATTTTTTGTACCGTGTGTAACTTGTTGCTGCTGGAGCAAATAAAAAATGCTTCCGGATATGGATCCTAAAATAGAACGCTTTTTGAAACTGACGATCCTTTTCTTTTTTGGTGCTTTTGCCGTATGGGTCTATTTCCACAAACCAGGTGAAAGTCAGCTCCTTCCGAAATGTGTTTTTTATCAAGTTACGCATCTTTACTGTCCGGGCTGCGGATTTACTCGGGCACTCTATTCTGTTTTGCATGGAGATCTCTGGACCGCATTTCGATGTAATGCCATGGTTTTTCCAATCGTTTTTTCTGCGCTTCTTATTCAACACTATCCCAAGCTCGCAAGAAGCAATCGCGTCGTCGTACCGATCCTTGCCTTGATCATCATTTGGTGGGTCATTCGCAACATCCCCTTTTACCCGTTCACTCTTTTGATCCCCCCAACATTGTAATTTTTCCATAAAGATCTGCAAAAACAACAAAAACTTTACCGTTTGGGAAGTTTTTTAAAATATTTTGTTAAAATTTTAAAAAACCTCTTGACACTAAGTAAATTCGAATTATAATAATTTAAGTTACAGATTTTCTGTATTCAAATACTCGTATGATCAAAAGGAGATACGCCTCATGTTTTGTCCCAATTGCGGTACACCAGTTCAAGGTTCATTCTGTCCCCAGTGCGGCACTTCATGTGCAAGTCAGCCGACCTCTGGAACAACACCACAAGGATACCAGGCCCCTCAAGGATACCAGGCCCCTCAAGGATACCAAGCCCCTCAAGGATACCAGGTTCCACAAGGATTCCAGCCGTCAGTTGCTTCACCGCTTGTCTGGTCCATCCTCAGCACCATTTGCTGCTGCCTCCCATTTGGTATCGTTTCCATTGTGTACGCTGCCAAAGTCAACTCCCTCAATGCTAGCGGAAACTATCAGCAGGCAAAAGAAGCTGCCGATAAAGCAAAAATGTGGGCTTGGCTTTCTTTTGGCATCGGTTTGATCTGCAATATTCTGTATATTCTGGTAAATATCGCAATGCAGCAGCAGAGTGGTATGTACTATTGACCTTTCCGCCTTCTCTTCATAAATTTGGAGACGCAAAAAAACACGCCCCGATGTAGACTGATCCATTTCATTCAGTCCGCATCGGGGTCCAAAAACTTCAAAATTTCCCGCTCAACAGCAGAACTCTAACTTTGAGGATCATTCCGATTTCTTCCAGTCAGCTAACGGATCGTGAAATTTGTACAGTTCCGGATCGATCCCGTATTTCAGCATATAGTCTTCAAGTGTTTTCTCCGACATACTTCCATCCGTTTGGATCTCCCAGCCTTTTTTTGTGCGTACCAAAGTTCCGATCTTCCTAGAAAAATAGTCTCCGGCCGTACACAGATCCGTGGGAACGTTGGCATGGTAAATGACGTTAGATTCATCATTATAAATATTGAGTTCTACCTGGGTGGCTGCCGAAAATGGCTCCTGCCCGGAAAAAAGAAAAAAAACGATTTTTTCAACATGCGGACGCAGTGATTTCAAAAAGACAGAGATCCTTTCACGGGCACCGCCATCTCCGCGGCCGTCGAGGACATCACCGTGATACACGACCGAACCGCATCGTGAGTAAATTTTTTCCCCTGGCAGATCACTGCTTGTTGCGCCAATATAATCAAATTGACTACGGCATTTTTTATCGGAGCTAATGAGGAAACATGCGAGATCCAGATCCGAACGGCCGCACCATTTCACCTCAACGCGCACACTGTCGAACGTCACACAGCGATACAATGGGATTGAATTTGACGACATAAATGCTCCAGTTAAAAGGTTGGGAAATTGGAAAAATCACATTGACATTAGTATAACACAGAGAACGCGCCAATGCAAGAGTTCCCCCCGCTGAAAAACTCAAAAACAGTGATTTTTGTCAAAAAACACAAAAAACGCCGTCCATTACCCAAATGAACGGCAGAAAGTTTGCGCTATGGGCGTTCTTCTGATATGCCATATTCCTTGGCATACTCTGGCAAGGTGCGTTTTTCCGCTTTCTCATAAGATTCATAGCGCCATTGCCAGAACGCTTCATCAAATATAATCGCACCAATATCCATTGAATATTTGTCTTGGTATTCATCGGCAGTCGTTGGAATGAAAATTTGATTTATCATCACTCGATCTAAACCTGTTTCATCCCAAATGGTAATCGTAATACCGCTTACATCCGCAAAAGTTTTTTGCGGCTCGTCGTGTTTCTTATAAATCGTCAACACAAAACGAATCTTCACAATATCTTCTTCGCTACCAGCTCTGGGAAGTCTAGCGAGATCTACAAAAATTTTCTCACCGTCAACGCCTTCACCAAACAAGGCATTACCATAATATACAACAGCCTGATTTTTTGAAGAAGGATAGCAAACATCGATATTTTCTTGCGACTCTACGACTTGACCGCTAGCGCCGTTTTTACGTAGCGCAGGTATCCTACGGGGAGAGTTGTAGAAGACAAAATTATCCCAATCACATTCCCCCGCCCGATTCACAAGGAAACAGGAAAGATCCATATCGACGTTGTCCCCATCCCATTGCACCTCTACACTCATTCGGTACATAAAAACCGCCTTTCTTTTTTATATGCCCCCGCCGTTGATTGTTTGAAATAAACGACGGGGGGAAATCACTATATGCCTATCTTATTTCCCTTCGCTGCACTATATTATATTCTTTAGCATACTCAGGCAACGTACGCTGTTCCGCTTTCTCATAAGATTCATAACTCCATTGTTGTAAATCTCCATCAAATACAATCGCCCCTACATTCATTGAATATTTGTCTCGGTATTCATCGGTAGTCGTTGGTATAACAAAACTACGTAATTCATTTTGGTTATTTCGATCTGTTACGTCATAAACAGCAACCTGTACCTTACTTACATTGGCAAAAGTTTTTTGCTGTGCCTGGGGCTTCTTATAAATCGTCAACACAAAACGAATCTTTACAATATCTTCTGGGGCACCAGTATGCGGGAAATTATCTAAATTTACAAAAATTTCCTCATTATCCCCACCTCCTGTCAGGACATCGCCCTTATGCACGACAGAGTGACATTTTGAACAACGATAGTAAACCTCCTCTTCTTCTTGTTTCGTTTTGATTTCACCCCATGGTTCTTCATACTCCGTGGTAACTATTCTAATAAGCGGCTTACCATCTTTGTCGGTTGCTTGTATTTTGTGGTTGGAGTTGTAAAAGACAAAATTGTCTTCATTACATTCCCCCGCCCGATTCACAAGGAAACAGGAAACATCCAAATCAACATTTCCCTCCCATCCAAGCAAAACTCGTACTCTTGCAACAGGCGTACCATCCGCTTTCACAAAACTAAAAGAGTTGGCCTCATTTTTAGTAAAATCAAGCGTATCACCTTGCTGTGTTTCAGGCATCACAGTTTCCGTCTGCTGCGGAACTGGTACAACTTCTCCAACTTCTCTTCTTGTTCTTCTTCCCGGCATATAAACTCCTTTCATTGAATACCAAATAATGATTTCAGGTTATCTGGGATGTCGGTTATACGCACAAGCGCAACACGAAATCCAATATCATTTACAGCAGTGTTTTTGTCCTGGTAGCGACGATGCGCACAACGAGTATAAAATGGTCCCGAAGCCCAACTTCCTCCGCGACAAACCCGGTTTGGGAGATCGTCTGGGACGCCATCAGGCCCCCAAGGATTGTCCGCAGTCTGGCCCGGCAGGGCAGTAACTACCGACCATCCATCGTAACACCATTCATATACATTCCCCAACATATCATAAAGCCCAAAGGCATTTGGCTGATACGAGCCAACTGGTGCAGTGTATGAATAAGCATCACGTGGAAAATAACGAGGAATGGGGTCATTATCCACTGGCTGTCCCTGCCGATACGAGGACGCATTTAAATGTTTGCTGCCATTTTTGCTGTCATTCTCTCCGCCATGTTCATCTTTCCAAAAAAACAGGCCATTAGAACCCGCACGACACGCGACTTCCCACATTGCCTCAGATGGAAGTGTGAATGCGTACCCCCAACGCCGACGCCAATTTTTATTGAGCCATTTTATATAGGCAAGAGCATCATTCCACGTCACACAAACGACTGGATGGGTTTCCCAATCGCCATGTTGGCTATAATAATTCACGGGAAATGGCGCACGCCAAGTTATTTTACTTCGCACGGTATTTCCATTCTCGAAATGACATTGATGGCTATCATCCCATGCGACTGCGTAATTGTTACTGTTTTCTGCCTGCAGTTGAAATTCTGGGTTTGCAGCACGCATATCATCGACAAAAGCCTGAAACTCACCATTCGTGACCAGCTTTTTGGCAATGTAATATGATTTCGAGAATGCAACTTTATGAAATTGAACGATCCTGTTATTATTATATTGGCTTCGCTGGATCAAATCTGCCTGAGACTCACCAACCTGATAAATCCCAGAATTGATTCGAACAAAAGTAATACCATTATTCTTATCCTTAAACTTTCCTTTTAATATTCTTTTGGGAGTTGATATGTAATTCTTATTAAGAAGATTGACGTACAATATCTTAACCAGGACAATACTTAAAAATTGCAGAAGTCCTTTTCCGCAGCTCTCAGCTATACTTTCCCGTATGATTATCTTTAATGAATTCCACATCAAAAAAACTCCCTCAGCGAACAAGGAATCATTTTAGCCAACACTTTAGCTATTATATCAAAAGTTAAGAGTTATGCAATAGTAACAGGATGATTTTGAGCAAAATATTGTAAAAAATTTTCAGTATTTCCTGAAAAAAACCAGACCGCTCATGGGGAACGGTCTGGGTGGGGAAATGAGGGAGAAAGGGGCGTCAGTTGAAGAGCCAGTCTTCCACGTTTTCCGTCTCTTTCTGGATCTCTTCCGCAGAAATGACTTCCGCTTCCTTGAACTCTTCACGATGGCCCTGTTCCGAGCAGCCTTCAACGTAGATCGCCTTGTACGGACGAGCAGGGCAGATCGATTCACAACCGCCGCAGCCAATGCAGATGCTCTCGTCGATCTGCGGGATCGTCAGTCCCTTTTCCGGACCAATGCCGCGGGATGGGTCACTGTACGGGACCATCGAGACCGCCTTCGTCGGGCAGTGTTCATCACACGCACCGCAGAAAGTACCGTCGACCGGGACGACGCAGTTTTCCTTCACGAAAACGACTTTTCCCATCTGGACGTAGTTCTTTTCCTTTCGCATCGCCTCCGCACGTTCCGGTGCCGTCTCCGGGATCGTTTCGCCGCGTTCCTTGACCATGCGCAGAATGCTGATCGCTTTGTTCGGGCAGACTTCCGCACAAATAGTGCAGTCGTAGTTGCAGAAACTCGACGAAAAATCCATTACCGGCAGGAACATTCCCTGAAGACCGTACTCCATGAATGCCGGTTTGAGCACGTGCTGCGGACATTTCGCAATGCAGAGATGACAGCCGGTGCAGTGCTTCATCAACCGCTTGTAGCTTCCGGCTCCGGGAGGCGCGACGGGATTTTTCCGCGTCCAGGCGTGCTGGCCCGTCCGGTACACTTTGTCCGGCTCCGGCTTCACCATGACCGTTTTATTCACCACGGCAGCCGCTCCAGCCACGACAGGGACCGACGCAGCCATGGAACCGGCCGTGATGAGGAAATCGCGCCGGGCACGCGCTTTGGCTTCCTCGGCTTTTTCCTGTTTTTTCTGCTCGTTCTTCTGTTCGATCTCCAGACGTTTTTCTTCCGGAAGACTTTCCAGAGCCGCTTTTTTCTTCTCTTCCGCAGCATCCAGGATCGCCTGATCCTCGGCAGAGACCGCAGAACGCAGACGCAGCGGATTCCCGATCGTGTACGTCAGAGCATCAAATTGGCACGTGCCGAGGCAGTTGAAGCAGGTCACGCAGCGCGAGGCATCCACGATCTTTCCTTCGGTATCCATACAGGAAGATTTGCATTTCGCGGCGCACATTCCGCAACTCTTGCACTTTCCGGGATCGATCCGGACACGGAAGAAGGAGAATTTGCTCAAAAGTCCCAAAATCGTGCCGATCGGGCAGACCGTATTGCACCACGTGCGTCCGCCGCGCCACGCCAGGACCGCGATGATCAGGAACGTCGCCAGTGCCGTGACGAAAGCTCCGAGCGAAAGAAAGACGTTCGACATCGCAATGGTCGAAAACGCCATGGTCCCCGATGCGGAATCGGAAACGAGACAGGTGTTGTTCAAAAGGACGTAGACCGGGCGGAAAACCGCGTTTGCAATGCGTCCAAAAATACTGTACGGCTCCACGATATTCAGGAGGAGCGAGTACCCCATTAACGTGCCGCCGAAAGCCAGCAAAACGAACAGCCAACGGAGGATCGGAAGCGGTTTCTTGTACTCATAGGCCTTTCCGCGATGGACCCGGCGGCTCACCCACGCGATGAGGTCCTGCAGGATCCCCAGCGGGCAGATCACCGAACAGTACAGACGTCCGAAAAGGAGCGAAACGACCAGGATCGTCCACACGATCCAATCCCCATGCCCCTTAAGAGCCGGAACGAACTGGATCCGCTCCAGCCAGCTGACTTTCTCGACCGTCAGATTTTCAAGTTCTGCCGCTCCAGAGGGGCCAGCAGTTTCCACAGGCGCAGTTTCCACAGGCGCAGTTTCCACAGGCGCAGTTTCCACAGGCGCAGTTTCCGCATCAGCCGCAGCTTCGGCAGGACCGTCCGCTTCGGAAAGCGCCTCCGCAGGGGTCGAAGTCTGTGACGGTTCCTGCACGGTCTGCTTCACCAGCGCAGCTTCATCACGTGCCGTGGCGAGCATGATGTGCGTCCAGTCAAAGAAAAACAGGGTCACGGCCGTAAACATTAGGACCGCCAAAATGATTCTTGTGTACTTCAGCATGATTTTAAGGTGGGGTCAGGTTAAAGGTAAATGATTTTTGTATATTTTTATTCGGTCTACTGCGTTCCCGGACTTGAGTGAAAAGTGCTCTCACCGCAATCTTTCGATCACCGCGGCGATCCCCTCGGCATCCAGTCCCGTTTCCGCCAGCTGCTCGGCCCGTGAGGCGTGCTGGATGAAGACATCCTCTATTCCAAGACGCACAAATGGAGGAAGTTTCCGCGAAAGTCCCTCCCAAACGACATTTTGCTCCACGTTCTGCGGCAAGATCCCAGCTTGCGCATCCACGGCAGCTTCCAAGATCGCAGCACCCACACCACCGATCCGGCTTCCTTCCTCGACGGTGAGGACCCACGCACTGCGGAAGATCCGCGGCAGGATCGCCGAAAGGTCCAACGGTTTGATGAATCGTAGATTTACGACGCAGATCGTTCTGTCTCCCAGCGCACGCACCGCAGCCAGCGCCTCGGAAGCCTGCACGCCGCACGCCAAGATCAAGCCGTTTCCCGGAACGCCTTCCTGCAGTATCTCACACTCACCCAAACGAACCGGTCTACGCTCAACTCCTGAAATTTCCGGCGTCTGGGTCTTGGAGTAGCGGATGGAAAACGGCGACTCCTGCGAGACCGCTAACTCCAGCATCCCGTTCAGATCCAGCTCGTCGCACGGTGCCGAAATGATCAGATTCGGAAAGGGACGCAGGTACGCCAGATCATACGTTCCATGATGCGTCGGGCCGTCCGCCCCCACGAGGCCCGCACGGTCCATCAAAAGCGCTACCGGCAGATTCTGAAGCGAAATTTCTTGAAAAATGTGGTCAAAGGCTCTCTGCATGAACGTACTGTAAATGTCCACGATGGGACGCATCCCCGCCTTTGCCATCCCAGACGCCAAAACGACCGCGTGAGATTCGCAGATCCCAACGTCAAAAAAACGGTCCGGGAACTTCTTCCGGATCTGCTCCAGCTTGTTCCCCTGACACATCGCGGCCGTGATGACCGCCACGCGAGAGTCTTTCTGCATCAGCTCCATGATCTTTCGGCTCGCAATTACCGTGTAGGAACGGTCCGGCTTCTGTACCGAAATGTCAGACGAAAGCGTCTGTTTTTCCGGGAGAGTCACACTGGAAAGCATCTGCGGCGACGGAGCGTGGTAACTCGCAGGATCGTCTTCCGCAGGATGGAAACCATGGCCTTTCTGCGTCAAAACATGAAGAAGTACCGGTCCGCCGTGTTCTCGCGCCATTCGGAGAAATTTCTGAAGCTGCCGTATGTCGTGTCCATTCACCGGGCCAATGTACCGGATCCCCAGCTCCTCAAAAAGCATTCCGCCTTTCAAGTACGCCTTGACCGCCATTTTCAGGTCATGGCATTTTCTTCGGATCTTGGGACCTATGAATGGAATGCTCTGAAACATCCGCTTCATGTCCTCCTTCATTTCCGCGTAACCCGGATTCATTCGGAGCGTATCAAGGTAGCGCCCGAAACTGCCGACACGCGGACAGATCGACATTTTATTGTCGTTGAGGATCACCGTGACGTTCTTACGCAGCTCGCCAAGATGATTCAGTCCCTCAAAAACGACACCGCTTGAGAAGGAACCGTCGCCAATGACCGCCACGACGTGCCGTTTCGAGGCAGCTCCGGTCTGCCCGGCCTCACTCTCCGCACGCTGCTTCTCTTCCTCCATAGCCTGAATGAGATCGTCGCCGCAGCGAAGTCCCAGAGCCGAGGAAATACTGCACCCGGCATGACCCGTCATGAAGAGGTCAAATGGGCTTTCCGCGGGGTTCGGATACCCCATCAGCCCGTCTTTCGTGCGAATGGTCGAGAACTGTCCAAAACGCCCAGTCACCAGTTTGTGCGGGTAACTCTGATGCCCTACGTCCCAAATCAGACGGTCTCTTGAAAAATCAAAAGTGGAGTGCAGTGCCAACGTCAGTTCCACCACTCCAAGATTTGAAGCAAAGTGTGCCGAACGTTTTTCGACCACCCCAAGGATCTCTTCGCGGATCTCAGCCGCAAGCTGGTCCAGTTCGTCAAGCGAAAGCCCTTTTAGGTCCTGTGGTGATCGGATAGTTGGAAGTAAACGAGGCATGGCGTATGATGGATACTGTACAAAAACACAAAAATAAAAACCGCTGGCTGGAAAACAAAATGGAGACCGTTGGCAGAGTTCGAGCGAAATTGACGCACTTCGCTTGGAACTGCTCCACTCGGGAACTCTGCCGTTCCGCTCCATTTTTGGCCGTTTATTCTTCGGGCCGTTCCGTCTCGGTTTCCGGAAGATCAACGGTTTCAGACGAAGTTTCAGTGGCGGCAGACTCTGCCGCATCACCAGTTTCACCCGTCGGAGTTCCCTCTTCTTGGTCATTTTCTCTACTGTGCGCCGACGGACCAAGAATGTCCTCGATCTGCTTCTCATCCAGTTCTTCACGGATCATGAGAGCCTGAGCCAGCGCGTCGAGCAGGTTGCGGTTTTCCGTCAGAAGCGTCTGTACCTGGAGGGACGTTTCATTCAGGATGCGCATGACTTCCTCGTCAATGACCTGTGCTGTTTTTTCGCTGAAATTGCGAATACGGGCAAGTTCTCTGCCAAGGAACGGATGCTCGTCGCCAGTTTTGAACGCAACGGGGCCGAGCCGGGAACTCATTCCCCACGCCGCCACCATTTTGTGTGCAAGTCCAGTCGCGCGCTCAAGATCGTTCGCTGCGCCTGCATTCAGCTCATTGAAAACGAGTTTTTCCGCTTCACGTCCGCCGAGCATCATCTTGAGTTTTGCGAGGATCTCTTCCTGCGAGTACATCATTCGGTCTTCATCAGGCATCGACCATGTGACGCCAAGCGCCCGGCCCCTCGGAATGACCGAGACTTTCCGCACACGGTCGCATTCCGGGATCAGCCAGCCAACGAGCGCATGGCCTGCTTCGTGGTAGGAAGTCTTCTCTTTGTCTTTTGCACTGATGACTTCTTCGCGCTTCGCACCCATGAGGATCTTGTCGATCGCATAGTAAAAGTCGCTCATACTGACATTTTCACGGTCAAAACGGCACGCCCAAAGCGCTGCTTCGTTCACGATGTTTCGAATATCCGCGCCAGTCAGACCTGTCGTCATTGCCGCAAGCCGGTCAAAATCCACGTCTTTGTTCAACGGCACCTTTTTCGTATGGACTTGAAAAAGCTGGATGCGGTCTTTCTGCACCGGCCGGTCCACGGTCACGTGACGGTCAAAACGGCCCGGACGCAAAAGCGCAGGATCCAAAACGTCCGGACGGTTCGTCGCCGCAATGACGATGACGACGTCTTTGGTAGAAAAACCATCCATTTCGCTGAGGATCTGGTTGAGCGTCTGCTCGCGCTCGTCATTTCCGCCGCCCGTTCCGGCACCACGCTCACGGCCGACAGAGTCGATTTCGTCGATGAAGAGGATCGACGGCGCATTGTTTCGCGCAACGTCGAACATATCCCGCACACGGCTCGCGCCGACACCGACGAAAAGCTGAATGAATTCCGACGCGTTGATCGAATAGAACGGGACCCCCGCCTCACCGGCGATCGCACGCGCAAGGAGCGTCTTTCCAGTTCCGGGCGGGCCGCACATCAGGACGCCTTTGGGAATGCGAGCACCAAGTTTCTCGAATTTTTTCGGATTTTGGAGGAAATCAACGATCTCCGAAATGTCCTCTTTTACTGATTTCAACCCTGCAACGTCCGCGAACGTGACGGAATCCTCACCGCCTTGGAAACGTTTGGCTGGACTCTTTCCAAAGCCGAACATTTGCCCGCCGCCAAGCTCTTCGCGGGTCTTGCGGAAGTGCATCCAGAAACTCACCATCATGAAAAGTACCAGAATACTGACGCCCAGCATCACGTACTCCGCGACCCGGAGCGCTTCTTTTACCTCATATTTTTTGCCGACTCTCTCGCGGATCTTCTTGTCAAGCTCGCCGCCGGCTTCCAAAAGTGAGGGAAGCGTCGTCGAAAAACGCTTCGGGTAACGTTTGCGCTCGGATCTTTCCGCATTCTGCGGCACGGCGTCAGAAGTCTTTTCACCCGCAGTTTCAGGAGTGCTCGATGAGGATCCACTTGGAACGGCTTCCGGGACCTGTTCTCCGGCAGTCTGTTCACTCGCGTTTTGCGGTCCTTCACCTGCATTCACGTTCCCGTCTGCATCCGCGTTCAGCTGCTGTCTTTTAGCGGGCATCTCAGCGGGCATTTGGGCCGTCCCTTCGGAGGCTTCCGGAGAAACGGAAGGAGCTGGAGCTTTTTCCTGGCCCAAGAGCGGATCTTGGGACGGATGCGAAGCCGAAACGTTCGAGTCAGCGCCCTTTTCATCTTCCGCTTCATTCTGCACATTATCCTGTGCAGGACCAGAAACGACTTTTCCGTCTTTCTTTTCAGGCTTGTCAGGCTTGTCAGGCTCCGGAATGAACGGCTCGACACGGAATTCGCCATGGACGCGATTCCCGTTAACGACGACTTTCTCCAAATTGTCAGCTTCCAGCTGTTCGAGGAAAAAGCCGTAGGAGATCGGTGCCGTGGGATTCGTTTTGTTCATGAACCACCAGACCAGAGCCCCGACGAGGAAAAGAATGAGCATGAGCCGGAACGGACTCATTGGCGTGTTGTCACCGAAATTCGTCTGAGGACCGGAAGGACCTCCATGGATCTCTTTCCGCACATCATAAATGGGTTTCGTTTGGGGCTTGCCGCTGTCCGAGTCCGTTGACGGATCGTCATGCTTTCCAGAGACTGCGGGCTCCTTGCCCGATCCACCGTCATTGGAGGTCAAACGCGGATCATCATTTTCATTAAATTTTTCAGGTTCTGTCATGAATGTCTAAATTTAGGATATTTTAAAGGTTCTGTGATTCTTTTAGTTGGAAAAGCTCGATCTTCTTGGAAGATCGCCTCGCCTCTCTTCATGAAAATGGTCACCGGCACTCTGCACAGCATGACTCAAGTTAAAGAGAAGAGCAAAAAGGCCATTTCCGACGAAACTGGAAAATCTGTCCTCATTCTCTATTTTACCTCATATTTCCATTTATGTAAAGAGCCTACGGGTATTAAAAAACAAGAAATTTGGAATCTTTTCGAAAAAAAAGCATTTTTTTGGCTGTGATTCCCTTGACAGAATGGCTTTTCAGTTTTATATTAGACGTCAATGTGGGCAAAATTGTCAGATTTTGCTATTTCCCGATCCCCCTGCCTTAACTTTCCTTCATTTTCAAAGGAGATCCTTTCATGAAAAGACGTGAATTTCTCGCTGCCTCCCTCGCTTCCGCCATTTGCGCGACCGTCGGTACTTCCGTGAGTCCCGCTTTCGCCGACGGCTGCGCCTGCTGTGCCAAAAAGAAACTGCTCTATTTTGAACGTTCCAACGGCTTCCTTCATCCATCCACGAAAATCGACCCGGCTACCGGCATGAGCGTCGGCGGCAAAGTCCTTACCGAAGTCGCCAAAAAACTTGGCTACGAAGTCGTCTGCACGAAAGACGGACGCATTTTTGACGGTGACCTGAGCCAGTATGACGCGTTTCTGCTCAACTGCTGCGGCACGCTGACCGGTGAAGGCGGCGGTGATGGTCCGAATGCTTACCCGATGAGCAAGGAAGGCGAACAGAATTTCTTCAAGGCGATCCGCAGCGGCGCGGGAGTGCTCGGTTTCCATAATGCGACGGACACGAACAAATCTGGCGGTCCTCATCGCGAAAACGCTCCGCTGGACCAGCGTACCGAGTACACGAAAATGATCGGCGGTGAATTCCTGACCCACGGTTCCCAGCAGGAAACGTCCCTCCGCATTCTCAATGCGGGTGAACTTCCGTCCGTCCCCGAACTTCCGGCGCGCATTCACGAAGAATGGTACGCGCTGCGCAATCTGAATCCGGACATGCACGTTCTCATGCTCCAGGAGACCGAAGGCATGAACACGAATGGCGGAAACTGGTGCTATGACCGTTCCCCGTTCCCGTGCACTTGGATCCGCATGGAAGAAAAAGGCCGTGTCGCGTACACAACGCTCGCGCACAATAATTCGACGTGGGAGACCGACTGGATGAAGGCGATCATTTTTGATCTCATGAAATTCGTGACCCGCAAGATGGACCTTGACACGACGCCGAACCTCAAAGACGTCGCGCCGGATTTTGACGTTCTCTGCCGTCAGAAGTAAAGTGCCGTTCTCTTCCGTTTTGTTCCGTTCTGATTTGACTCGACTCGACTTGACTTGACTCGTTTCGTTTCAGAGCGGAGCTGATGAAAGATGAAAATGGAAACCGCGTGCGGACTTGCTCTGCGCGCGGTCTAATTTCATTTCAGACTGATTTTGAAAATTTAAAAAACTGCACGAGACAAGGAAGAATGGAGAGGAAACGCACGGAGGCATGGCACACATCGGGACACTTTTTGAAATCCGGGAGTTTTCGATCTTCGACGGAAGCGGGATCCGCACGACGGTCTTTCTGAAAGGCTGTCCGCTGCGCTGCCGCTGGTGCCATAATCCGGAAGGGCTTTCGTTTCAGCCGGAGATCCTCTTCAATGCGCTGAAATGCACGAACTGCGGGAACTGCCGGAAAGAATGCCCGATCGGGGAGCCGCGGGCAGTGGAGAAATGCACCGTCTGCGGTTCCTGCGCGCGAAACTGCCCCACGGGAGCGCGTCGGCTTTGCGGATTTCAGATGGACTCGGACCAGCTCGCGGAGAAACTCCTGCGCCAGGCGGATGTTTTCGCGATGTCCGGCGGCGGAGTCACGTTTTCGGGCGGCGAACCGCTTGCGCAGGCGGAATTCGTGCGCGAAACGATGGAAAAGCTGTGCGGTCATGGAATTTCATCGGCGGTGGAGACTTCCGGAGCGGTTTCGGCCGAAAATTACCGACGCGGTCTCGAGTTTGCCGATTTCGTTTTTCAGGACCTGAAACTGACGGAAGCGGAATCTTTTCGCCGATTCACGGGAGGGAATCTCGCGCAGGTCCTGAAAAACGTTGACTGGCTTAAATCGTCGGGCAAGCCGTTCATTTTCCGCATCCCGCTCATTCCGAAGGTGAATGATTCGCTGGAAGAAATGGCCCGTTTCGCGCAGATCGCGGAAGGAACTCCGTCTCTGGTCCGCGTTGAGATCCTGCCGTACCATTTGACCGCCGGCGCGAAATACCATCTGCTTGGGAAAGAGTATGCGCCGGATTTCCCGGAAGAACGCACCCATGCAGTCTTCACTGAACCATTGGACGAGAAAGGGATCCCGTGGAAAATTTTGTGAACGTCCGAAACGAAAGAGAAACACTTGACGTCCTGATCGTCGGAGCTGGTCCCGCCGGTTTTCTTGCGGCGATGAGTGCGGCCGGTTTTTCTTCGGAAAATTCACGGAAGATCCTGATCCTGGAAAAAATGCCGACGCCCGGCCGGAAATTGCTTATCGCGGGTTCCGGACGGTGCAATCTGACGCACGCAGGCAGCATTCAGGACTTTTTTGGACGCTACGGCCAAAAAGAAAAGGAACGTTTTCTTAAACCGGCACTCTTGAACTTCACGAATCTGAACCTCCTTCAATTCCTCCAGAAAAACGGACTTTCGTGCGTGCAGCTCAACGACGGGAAGCTCTTTCCGAAAAGTGAGCGTTCGCGCGATGTGCTGGAGCTTTTCCTGCGTCTGTGCGCGGAATATCACGTGCGGATCCAGTGTGGCGAGGCGGTCGTCTCTGCTGAAAAATCAGACGATGGATCTTTCCAAGTCCAGACTGAAACGGGAAAGACGTTCCGGTCACGAAAACTGATCGTTTCCGTCGGCGGGAAATCATTTCCGGCGACCGGTTCCACCGGGGACGGCGAGCGATTTGCGAAACAGTTCGGGCACACTCTGATCCCGCTGCGTCCGGCATTGGCTCCCGTGACGGTCTCCGGGTACTCTTTTGCATCCTGTGCCGGAATTTCTTTCCCGGATCTCCCCATTTCACTTTGGCGGGACGGCAGGAAGATCGCGCAGCGTACCGGCGACGTTCTCCTGACGCACCGCGGACTTTCCGGACCTGGAATTCTCGATTTCAGCCGTGAATTCCAGCGCGGAGACATTTTGAGGCTCGCCTTCGCGCCGGAATTGACGGACGCTCAATTTACGGAAATGCTCCAGCAGAATCCTCAGCGTGAGATAGGGAACCTCATCCGCACGGCCTACGGCATCTCCGGGCGTTTTGTTTCGGCACTTCTGGAACATGGGGGGATGAGCGATTCCCTGAAATGCTGGCAGATCTCCAAAAAAATGCGCAAAATGCTCCTCACGTTCCTTACGGAATTCCCGTTTGAGATCCAGTCTGTCGGAAGTTTCCGCGAAGCGATGGTCACGGCAGGCGGAATCGCGCTTTCGGAGATCGACCGTCAGACGATGGAGTCTCGGAAAGTACCCGGTCTGTTTTTCGCGGGAGAGGTCCTGGACGTTGACGGCGACACGGGGGGATTCAACCTCCAGTTCGCATTTTCGTCTGGAGTCCTCGCGGGAAAAAATGCCGTCCGCTGACTTCCCCCTTCATCGCGCCCAGTATTCCCAAAATTTTCGGACAACTGCATGAAAAAGGCCCCAATGCGCCAACATTGGGACCCGCAATGTGTCATAATAGACACCCTCAAATGCTGTGATTTTTTATTCCCAATTTCATAATTGAGACTTGGAATTATATCTATATTAGGAGACCTACTCCATCTGTTTGTAAATTTTCGGTTGGTTTGGATTGTCTGATTTGCGGTCAAACCAATACAATGTTCCGCAATCTGGACAGATCCAAACCGTAACATCTGATATTTCTGGCAATTTATTATCGAACTCCTGCGATGTGGTTGTTTCCAAAAGTTCAAAATATCTTTTATTATGGAAAACCTCCCACTCAAATTCTGGATAATCAGTCCCATCCCAAAACAGATAGCCGCATTCGCAACGCATCGTTGACATTATCCCTGCCTCCTAAAATATTTTTCTCCATTGTTTAGCCACACCTCTAGGGAAACGGACAACTTTCTAGATGGCCGACTACCAACACTTTTTCTGATTATAGTGTCAATTTCATTTTTGTCAATGGGGGAATTTCTCATATCCAATAAAATAATTTCACATCCTTGGTCAATTGCCTTTGAAATATGCTTTTTGATCGTTTTCTCATTGGAGGTCGTAATTGACTTTATTTCAACTTTTTTTGCTTTTTTCCTATTTTTCCCCCACAACCAAATATCAGGAGTTTTTTGCCCTTGCACTCTAGATTCCGGAATCATTTTGAGAGAATATCCCAAACTTATCAATTCTTGAATAGTTTGGGTTTCTCCTACATTTACAGTACGCAGAACTCCCCATTGCCTTCCTTGTTTAATGTCGTTTGGTACTGGCAAAATCGAGCCTTTTTCCAAGCCTTTAATTTTCTTGTATTCATTCTTTTTAGGAGCTCTGCCTGACGCGAAAATCCCGACATTCCCTCTGAACTCCTTCGGTACGTTCATTGCATCAGATGTTCGTTTTCGCGGGTCTCTGCCGGTAATGCCGAAATCGATTTTCGCGGTCGATTCATCTTTCCAGATCTCCAGCGTGGTACAGCGGCAGTTCCAGCCGTTCGGAGGGAAGTATTTTTTCCAGAACGGGTCCTCTTTCGGAAGACGCACGCCTTCCAGAACGCGGTGACCTTCTCGGACGCGGTCATCTCCTGCAGTCACGTACTCAAACCCCCATATGTAGTCTCCGATGTCAGAGTCCATCGAAGTGTTCCACCGTCCAGCGGCGTAGGCTTGCTGAGATTGCGTCCGGAAAAGTACTAATATTGGCGGACTGTTTCCGCAAGAAAGTCGACCTGTTCCGGCAAAGAAAAATCCAAAAGTCTCCGACCGACTCTGAAAATTTGGCGGCTCCTGTTTTTTTCTGATTTATCTGACTTATTCGGGTCGGTCCCCCTTGCTTTTTCCCGGTTTCCTGCTATACTGAACAGGATTTTAGAGGACAGTCGGAGAAAGGTCCCGTCTGTGCCCCCATTTATCTCAAGTTTTACGAGGGAAGCCATGGCAAAACGCGAAGATATTAAAAAAGTGCTCATCATTGGTTCCGGTCCGATCGTGATC
>SUVI01000084.1 GCA_015062085.1 Planctomycetaceae bacterium | reverse complement strand
TACCGGAAACAGTAAGCGTCGCCCCCTCCGCAATGGAAATATCGCCCGCTGTCGGATTCGAGCTTCTTTTGCGGAAGTAGGTGTCTGCCGAGATTTCCGAATCGCTCAGAACAGTGATCGCGCCGCAGACGAGGTAGTGTCCGTAAGCGGAGGGATTCACTTTGTTCCCAGTCGTCAGATCGACCGCGGTGAGTGCCCCGCCGTTTAAGGTAATATTGCCGATATTCGTGTGTCCGCCGCTGGAAGAATGATTGACGCGCGCCCCTTCATTGATGGTGAAATTGGCCATGGCATTCTGCTCGGAGCCCCAAATATTGTTCACCGCGAAGTTGAGCGTCGTACCGCTGCCGGAAACAGATATCCGCGCGCCTTTCCCATTCACCGCGGTTTTCTTCATGGTGACAGTCCCGCCGCCGGAAATATCCCAGAGTACGTTTTTATCGTACGGGTCGCTAAAATTCACCTGCGCTGCCAGCGTGAGCGTACTGCCCGAATTCACGATGAATTTACCCGCATTACCGCTTGGAGCCTGCTGACTGGCGCCGCGGATCAGAATTTTGTTACACTCGATGGAAGAATCTGCCGTCACGGTGACTGTACCGGCCAAAAGGAAATTCCCATGATCACTCGCAGACGACGCGGAGTAGAGCGAACCGCCGTTGAGCAGTACGTTTCCGAGATTCACATGCCCCTTAAAGCTGGTTTGGACCATCCCGCCGTTTATCTCGATCGCCGGCGGATCTTCCGATCCTACGCCAAGCGCGTTGCTCGCGCCAAGATCGAGGATCGCGCCGGAAGCGATGCGGATCCGCGAGGTTTTCGTAAGACCGTTGGTCGACGTTACTTTCAGTGTACCGGCATTGATCTGCGTGGTTCCCGTATATGTATTGCTCCCGGACAGGGTAAACGTTCCATCGCCGTCTTTCACCAGATCAACAGCTCCTGTAAATGGCGGTACCGGGACACCGACCGCGCTATCATCTGTCACGGTTATCGTTTCCCCAGAACAGAGAGACGTGAGCATCGCCGACATGCAAAACACGCTAAATAATTTCTTGGCTGATTTTTTCATTTACGACACCTTAAATCTGGACGACCGCCGAAATCTAACGATGGAGACGCGGAAAATTTCCCATTAAGCTGACAGGAACCTAAAACGAAAATACCCCGCTCTGAAATATTCCTTGTTTACATTATACATCGATTTTTTCAAATGTCAGATTTTTTCATGTTTTTCTTATATTATTTTAAAATTTTTCTAAAATATTTCGATTTTTTCCATCTAAAACTTGCCTTCCTGTCGTTCACCACCCATCTTAAGTAGGATTTCTTACATTCATTGGCATAAAAGTGAGCTCTGCACCATTCAGTCAGTTCCTCGGAGTACTTTGTCTTCTTATATTGCAGCGGGGAGAACCGCCACTCAATATATCTCATACTATATCCATCCTTTACCATGCCGATCATCTTTGAGAGGTCATACCCATAAATATCCCGATCCTCGTTCAATTCACACTCAAAATGATCTTTGCGATCCCCGTTGAAATAGCTTGCTGCCGAAGAAACATACACGAATCGAAGATCATGATCGCTTCCCGCCGAGTCGCTACCCTAGGCTTTGCTCCCCATATCGCAGGCATAGAGGATCCTGATATTATGTTTCTTTTCGATCTCCTCCAATTTTGCCAGAACTTCATGATCCTCGACCAGCATACTTATCTCTCCTTACAGGGCCGCCAGGTCACAGCATTATGTCAGCGTGCCCGCGAATCGTGTATCTGGTCTGCGGCGCCCGTATTGTAATATTTAGGAATGATACTTCCCATTCTTCGGAATTACAAGCCCTCCCTTCTGGAAATTTTCAATAAAAAGGGGCCCTCGCCAAGTGCGTACCAGTTCGCCGCAGGATCCCGCAGTTGGGCTGGCACGCATTTGCTGAAAGAGCCGTCACAGGCCTGCGTTCTCCCATTCTACCAGATGAAAGAGATCTCATCAAAGTAGAGTTTCAGGACGTCACCGTGCTCGTGATTTCCCTCAGAGATCGTGAGACGCACGCTCTGCGGAAGACCAGAGACCGGCGGCATCCCGTCGTAGCCCGCATTTTCGAGCGGCACGAACAGCGTGTGCCAGACGCGTTCTTCCAGCTCCGACGGCGTCGTATACGAAAAACCGCCCGGCTGCACTCCCGCGTGGATCGGCGTTTTGCCTGCATTGACAGTCCGGTTGGAATCCACATAAACCCGCATGAGCAGACCGCGCGGCTTGACATTCCCGCGAGTCTCCCATTCCGCTTTCGTAACGTAACCCGCCAGCGCAGGCCAGTTCGACGGATAGGGTCCCTTTGCCGAAGAACCGTCACGCTCTTTGTCCACAGTGACCGTCAGCAGAACACACCGATCGTTTCTCGCACCCGCCGGCACGTCCGTACCTTCCACGATCTCGACTTTCGCTTCATCTTCCGAAGCGATACAGCGTTCCAACGGGATCGGGAGACTCTGGATCGTTCCATCAGTATCCCTCCGAGCAAATTCCGCCTGGAAAGGATCGACCCACTCGATCTCGCGCGGCTCGATGATGACGGAGGGGGCCGTCTTTTTATTAACGGGCGAGAATCGGTAAAGCGCCTCGATCCGCTCCGCGATCCGGGTCCGGTACGCATCGAAACGTTCCGATTCCCAAAGATGACGGTTCAGGTACTTCTCCTTCACGACGATGGAATCCCAAATTTCCTGAAGCAGTGCGCGCGACCGAGCGATCTCGGCATTCAGAGCCGCATTTTGAGTCCCCTCGCGCTGAATGACCGCGTTCTGGAGCGTGTAGAGGTAGCGCAGGTCGCTGATCCCCTCGCGAAAGCACTCCCAGTAGGTCGTCATGATGACTTCACCGGTCTCCGGATGCAGAAGATTCCCGCCGCTCGACGTTTCCAGATCGAAATGATCCGGCGAACCGGCACGCCAGATCCACGGAATGAGCAGATCGAAACCGCTCCGCCACATTCCGAAACCATACGTCATTCGTCCGCCTTTGCACATGATGACCATGTCCTTGCGCTCGTACGAATTGTGATTCGGATAGCACCAGTACTCGCGCTTGTGCCGGCCGACAGTCTCCGCGTAGGACGGAGCAAAGACCTGACTCGCAAAAATGTCTACGACGTGATCGTATTTCGGGAACGAAAGATCATGCGGCTCCTTCGTCGTATACGTCGGCAGCCCGGCATCATGGAATGCCTGGTAAACACGCGTTCCAAACTCCGTCGATTCCGGCGCGATCTCATCCAGCGGCCCGAAGATCATCTCCGGCGTTCCTTCCGGCAGCGCATCGACGTCTTTCTTCAATTCTCGGCACATGCGGGCCAGTTCCGTGTAAAATTCCTCTTTCGGCGGCGTCAGAACGCGGATGTGCTTTCCAAATTTCCCTCCGTAATAGTACGACGCAATCCACGAACACCCACCGCCGATCGTCGGTATCGGCCCGGCCATGCCGTTTTTGCGCATCAGTTCAAGCCAAAAATCCAACTCCGGAAAATAGAAACGTTTCCCATCGCCGTCAAAGCGCATCTGGTAGACCGGACTGCGGGTGAATCCGTAGTCGCGCATCGCGGCAAACTCACGCTCCATCCGTTCCCGGTCCCACTGACCGTCGGAAGTTTTCGGCGGGTAATAGTACGCGGAATAGTGTTTCGCCGGGTCACGCAAAAGATCGAATCCCAGCACCTTCAGCTCGACAGGCAGCTCGGCAGAACGCATTTCCGCCCCGTCGCGGCCCCAGGAAATACGCACTTTCCCCGCATAAATACCGGGTTTCATCTTGGAAGGCACTTTGAAAGTCAGAAAGTACCGCTGCGGTTCCTTTACCGGAGCGTCCGTGACCGTCACTTCCTGAAGATACTCCGGCAGCACACGGTACTGCTTCGTTTTGGAAGAGTACTGCGGATAGCGGATCCCGCGGTACGTCACGAGACGGAGCTGAACGTTTTCCGGCGGAAAAAGCCATTCATCCTGATCCATCTCTCCGTCCAGCGTCTGGATCCTGCGAAATTCCCCCGCACTCACACGCAGCGAGGGAAGCTCCTGCAGCGGATAGACCGCGAAATTCAGCGTCTGAAACTGATTTCCAGCCGCGAAAAACGCCAGTTTCTCAACTCGCTCCTCCGCCCCGGGACGCGATTCCGGATAGACGGCATCCACCAGCGGACGAGAAAAAAGCGCAAAACCGCGCTGCTTTTCACTCTCCGTCGGTTCAAACTCCGGTCTGGATTCATGGTACGGGATCCGCGTCCAGTCCTCCGGCGCCTCATCCGAAGGCGGAAGTGCACAACGCTCTGCCGAAGGTTCCGCAAACAGCGCTCCGACTGAAAGTCCCAAGATCAGAACGACCGTAAAAAATGAAAATGCGCGAAACGCAAAAATTGCCCACGGCAGAACCATCCTCACGATTTGACGGGACCCCCGCGGGAAAAGATCCAGTTTCAGAAAATCACTCATACACATACCTCGATTCTAGTTGGAAGGCGGCGGGAAACAAAAAATCCTCTGTGCGTCAACAAAAACGCACAGACTCAAACGAGAAACAGAAACCCTCAGTTTTCGAGATCAAAACACGTTTCGGTCTCTCGCATCACTCTTCATTTTAACGAAATTCCAACGAACATGCAAGGGGGGACCTGAAAAATTGGCTCATCCAGCAAATCAACGTTTTGGCGAAATATGGAAAAGACGCACACCTCCTTTGGGGACCGTACAGGTAAATTTTCCAGGCTCGACCGTTTCCTCCTTTCCAGAACGCAGGTCCTTCACACACAGTTTGGATACCGTCCCGCCCCCCAACGCCAAGGAAAGGACCGTCTCCTCTTCCGCTCGGTCAGGATTCCCGATCAGAATGAGCCGTTCCTTCTCCGTTCCCCACGAAGAGTAAAGCATCTCCGGCACGCTTCCCGAAATTTCCTGCGCCTCCCCGGAAACGAGCAGTTCCTCGTACGGCCGAAGCGCGGCAAGAGCACGTGTGTGCGCGTAGAAATCAAGCGGCGTGTCAAATCCGTAAAACAGCAGTACGTGATCCCGCCCGCACCGTTCAGGAAACTTTCAAGGACCATGAACTCTAATTTTTCCGGCTCAAACTCCCCGCAGCATCCAGCCGAAAGCCACGGAATGAGCCGTGAATTCCCCAAAAGCGCGTGATTTTCGCGAATATTCCGATGGGCATCCCGTTCCCGTCCCGCAACATAGAGAGACGGCATCGCCATGTCGACGAACTCCGGATACGTATCGCTGAAATGCTCGATCGCATAGACCGGCCGGATCGGCTGCCTCGCGTAAGATCCAATGACCGGGACCGAGATCTGGGAACTCTGCGCCCCGCGATGCACACCCGCACGATCTCACGCCCCTGCATCCAGAGAAATCTCTCCCTCTTTTCCACCTCGCTCATCTTTTCAGATCCGTTCATCGCGATCCCGAGATCCGCCTGACTTTTCTGGAAATTTTCCCAAACAGCTCGGCATCTTTCACATTTTTTGGAACTATTCTCTGCCGAATGCCAGCACTCAATATCCCCAAAAACAAAATCAGGCTGTGTTCTCGCCACACACTGCACGACGCGTTCCATCTCTGCCGCGTAAAGCTCTCCACGGTACGTCGGACAAAGATCCTTTCCAGGTTCTCCTTCGACAGGCTGACAGTAAATCTCATGCCCGGCATCTTTCTGCCCCATCATGACGTGAAGCGGCGACTCATTCATCACGACCCGGAAACCAGCCTTCCGTGCCTCACGCAAATATTCACGCATCGGTTCACACTGCGCATCGGTTCACACTGCGCATCGGTTCACACTGCGCATCGTCTTCTGGCCAGTACCTAGGAAACGTCGGTACCGCATTGAATCCAAGACGCTGATAGTTTTTGAAAAAGTCCGGCTTCGGAACCAAAAGCGCCCTCTTCCCAAACGCAAGATTCTTGCCGACCGTCCATTCTTCCCAGAGTTTCCGATTTTCCAGCTTCTGCGCCTCCAAACGCACCTTGCGCGCTTCCTCGGACTCTTCCGGGACGGTTTCCGCCTGCACGGACGGTACCACTCCCCACATCACCCCCCAAAAGAACAGAAAAAAAATCGAAAACATTTCATGGCGGGACATCCTTTCAACAAATGAATTACCTTAAAAAGAAAGCGCACGCTTTCAAAAAACGTACGTTTCCGCTTTCACTAAAACATGAATTCCTGATCCAGCAGAGAACGGAACCACGTCACCTGCCGTTTCGCCATCTGCCGCGTGTGCGTCTTGATCTCCGTGACCAGCTCTTCAAATCCCGCCGCCTCGTGCAGCCTGGAAGCCTCACGTTCGACCCAGTCTTTCGCGTCACTCGAAAATTCAGACTCCCCGCACCGCAAGCACCCCAATTCTTCCCGAACGGCGTCAAGCCGCTCTGCCGTCAGACCGTGAGTCTCCAGAAACGCTAGGATCTCCCGGTACCCGACCGCCATGGAGGCCGTCCTGCTTAAAACCGGAAAACGAAGCCGAAGTGAAAGGACTTCCTCAAGAAATCCAAGCTCAAACATCAGATCCACCCGCTTCTCGATCCGAATGTGAAGATCCGGCCTCGGAATGTCGATGATGCGGATCCGTTCCCGAAATCGCTCCGGAACCTCCGGCTGAAACTGCGTCTGGAATTCATGGATCGGTTTCCCCGTAAGCGTGAAGACCTCCAGTGCACGAATCAGCCGTTTCGCATCATTCGGATGGAGCCGCGCAGCCGTGACCGGGTCCACCGCCTCAAGTTTCCGATGAAGAAAAGTTCGGTCCCCCGCTTCCGCAGCCTTCTGCGCCTCGACACGCATGGTTTCCCGGAAAGCCTCGTCCCCCTCCGGCCCCTCAAAAAGTCCGAAAATCAGCGCTTTCAGATAAAGCGGCGTCCCGCCCGTGAAAAGCGGTTTCTTCCCCCGCGCAAGACAATCCCGCACGACCGACTCCGCACGATGCAGGTACTCCACGACACTGAATTCTTCGCTAGGATCCACCAGATCAATCATGTGATGGACCGCCTGCGCCTGCTCCTCCAAAGTCGGTTTCGCACTCCCAATGTCCATCCCGCGGTAGATCGCAACAGAATCCATCGACAGGATCTCCGCATTCTCTTCCCGCGCAAATTCCAGCGCAAGCGCCGTCTTGCCGCAGGCGGTCGGTCCCGTCAAAAAAAAACAGTTTTCTGCAAAAAATGTCGGCATCGTTCTATCCGAAAATCAGCGTTCGATCAAAACGTTCGATCAAAACGTTCTACCAAAATGAAAGCCGAAAGCCGTTTCACACAGAAACCGCTTTCGACCGTAGATTCTCCGATCCAGGACCCGGTCAACGCCGAGTCCCGTCCACGATTACAGCGTTCAGACTAGCGCATTCCAAGCATCTGCTTCGCCTTTTCAGTCTCTTCGATCAAGGCCTTGACAGTAAAGCGGATCTGCTCTTCTGTATGGATGGCCGTCATGAAGAAACGCAGACGGGAGGCACGTTCTTCCACTGCCGGATAAATGATCGGCTGGACGTTGATGCCGCGGTCAAAGAGCTGCTGCGCAACGAACATGCTGAGCTGAGAGTTTCCATAAATGATCGGAATGACCGGAGTTCCGTCGCTCAATCCAGTGTCAAGACTAGCATCCTTGGCCAGTTTCAGGAAAAGCGCAGAATTCTGACGCAGACGCTCCACACGCTCCGGTTCACGCTTCAGCACACGGAGCGCACCGAGTGCTGCAGCCGTCGCCGCCGGAGAGATCGCCGCACTAAAAATGTAACCCGGCGTCGTGTAGCGCAGGTACTCGATCATGTTTTTCCGACCGGAAATGAAACCGCCGCAGGAACCGAAGGATTTACTGATCGTCCCCATCCAGAGGTCGCCTTCATTCGGATCGATGCCGAAATGATCGCACACCCCGGCCCCGCGTTTGCCGAGCGTACCGAGTGAGTGCGCTTCATCAACGTAAAGGAACGCCTTGTGCCGTTTCTTCAGCTCGATAAATTCCGGGATCGGCGCAATGTCGCCGTCCATACTGTAGACACCTTCCATCGCGATCCAGACTCGACGGTAGTCCGAACGATAGCGTTTGAGCAGATCGTCCACCATTTCCCAATTATTATGCTCGAACGGACGGCGCTGCGCTCCCGAAAGAAGGGCACCCATGACCATACTGTTGTGCGAGAGGGAATCCTGAAGCAGAAGATCGCCTTTCCCGACCACGTGGCCAAGCACACTTTCATTCACGTGATGTCCGGCCGAGAACACGATCGCGTCTTCCGTGCCGTTGAACTCTGCCATTTCGCGCTCGAACTCGACGTGGATCTTCTTCTGCCCCGAAACGAGCCGGCTTGCCGAGCAGCTGCATCCGTACTGGTCGAGCGCGTCTTTCACGAATTCGATCACTTCCGGATGACTTCCCAGACCGAGGTAATTGTAGCTCGAGAAATGAATGTACTCTTTCCCGCCAATGATCGTCGTGTCTTTCGACAGTGCCTCATGCGTCGTGAAGTACGGATTCCTCATCCCCGACGTCAGAAGCGTCTGCTTGCTCATCTCGAGCTGCTGGAATTCCGGAGATTTTTCAAAGACGTAGTATTCTTCCGGAATTTCCGCAGCTGCGCCCGGCGTTCCCGAGGCAGCGGTTTTCCCGACAGTCGAATGACGGCCGGAAACAGCACGAGAGGCAGTCAGAACTTCACGCAGACGCACCGATCCTCCCAAATGTTTGCAGACAGCTTCCGCCACATCGCGGACCGTGACCAGATCCTGAAGCACGATTTCCGGGAACCTGCCGCCAAAAGTCTCTTCCAGAGCGTTTAGGATCTCCATCCGCTCCAGCGAATCCATCCCAAGTTCCGTGATCGGCGTCTCGACCGTCAGGTTGACCGCGCGCTCATTCGCAACGTTCTTGATCTCGCGAATAATGATCTTCAACATCCGGCGAATACACTCCGGACGAACCAGATCTTCGGGAAGTCCCTCCGTGTTAAGAGTCCGAACAGCCTCACTGAACGCTTCCAAGACCGGGTCAAATCCCGCACCGTCACCGCCAAGAGCCGTCGTGACGTCATCGTATTCATCCTCATCGTCATCCGCATCGGTAAATGCAGAGTCTGCGAAAGCCGCGACCTCAGCCGAAGCTCCGCCATCCACGTGCGCACCGATCATCGGACTCTGCGTCATGGCGTTCCCCTGCATCTTGGCACTTTCCGCCAAAGCCCGCGCAGCAAGCCGTTCTTCAAGCGGCGGAACGTCGATCCCGTGCGATTTCGGCAGCTGAAGCGCAATGGCACGAGCCTCCCAATCCGAGATCAACTCACGGATTTCTTCAGAATCGTGTTCATCCGCAGCCATTTTCTCTTTCACCTGCGCAGACGATTCTGCATTTTTCGCAGTCTCTTCCGCTTTTCGCGCGGCAAATTCTTTCTCCGTCAGGATCCGATTTTCCGACGCGATCCAAACCATCATCGGATCAAAATTCCCAGCCAAGAATTCAATGCGCGTACCATTGCGCTGGATCTTTCCGCTCGACGTCTTCGGGATCGCACCATGACGGATCAGATAAATGACGTCCAGCGGCAGTTCGTGCTCCTGCGAGACCTTCTTCCGGATCGCTTCGATCACCTCGGCATAGTCCGCATTCACTTTCCGATCCACTTCCTGGACCAACACCAACTGTTCGCGTCCATCTTTCTCGATCGCAAAGAGCGCACCGGAATCTGCACGGCAAAGGTCATGGGAATTCTGGATCGTCAACTCCACATCTTGCGGGTAAAGATTCACACCGTGCCAAATGATCATGTCCTTTAGCCGGCCGGAAACGTAAAGCTCTCCCTTCCAGAGGAAACCAAGATCGCCCGTCCGGAAATACGGACCGGGAACTGCGAGCAGCTCGTCTTTCCGCGGCTTGATGAACGCACGGAAACTGCGTTCCGTCACTTCAGGCTTCATCCAGTACCCCTTCGCCGTGCTCGGACCATGGATCCAGATCTCGCCAACTTCGCCATCCACACAGATCTCATCCGTGTCCGGATTCACGATAGCGACCGCCTGATCCGGCATGCAGCCGCCGTTTCCGATGATCCGGCGTGCTTTCGGAGCAGAAGACGGGATCTCGACCGCCCAGCCCTTACGCAAAAGGTCACTGTCGAAACTGCGTTCCGTAGGCCGTGTCGGCACGAATCCGCCCGCGACAAGCAGCGTCGCTTCCGCAAGACCATAGCAAGGATAGAACGCCCGCGGATCAAAACCGGCCGGCGCAAATTTTTCCGCAAAAGCCTCAAGCGTCTCCGGACGAACTGGTTCCGCACCGTTAAACGCCACTTTCCACGAACTCAGATCCAACTGTTTGACCTGCTCCGGTTTGATTTTTTTCACGCAAAGTTCATACGCAAAGTTTGGACCGCCGGAAGTTGTCGCCTGGAATTTCGAGATCGCGGAGAGCCAGCGGAACGGACGCTGCAGAAACGCCATCGGAGACATGATGATGTTCGGGCACCCCATGTACAGAGGCTGGAGAACGCCGCCGATCAGTCCCATATCGTGGTACGTCGGAAGCCAAAAAACGCCGATGCTGCTGCGCGTGATCTCAAATGCATTCGCGATCGTCGCAGAATTGTGCATTAAATTGGAATGGTCAATGATCACACCTTTCGGATCCCCCGTCGACCCCGACGTATACTGCAGAAACGCCACAGTATCACCATGAATGTCCGGCATGACCCATCCTTTTTCCGTCCCGGCTTCGATCTGGTCCGTGTTCAGCCAAAGCATAGAAGAAAGGAACGGAGTCTCCTTGAGCTGCTGCTCATTCCGGCTGAGCACTTCCGAATTCGTCAGCGCGACCTTCGCATCACAGTCCGTCGCGATGATCTGCACACGATTCGCAGAACGATTCTTGCGCGGCGGATAGACCGGCACAGCAACCACGCCTGCATACAGACAGCCAAAGTATGCCGCAATGAAATCAAGTCCAGGCGGGAAAAGCAGCATAGCCCTCTCACCCGTCAAGCCATGCGCCTGAAGCCGCGCTGCGATCGAACGAGCACGGCGGTCCAGATCCGCATTCGTCATGCGGACCATATCGTCGTCTCCGTCAACGAGGTAGCCAAAGGCAAGGTCAGTCGGCTGATGCGTCGCACGATGGCGAATCAAATCAACGACAGTTGGAGGACCAAAAAACGAACCGGGAAGATGATCGATATGCGACACAATTAGCTCCGAGGGTTGAGGTCAAAAAACCAATTCTGCCAAACGCCGGCACAAACTCACTGTATGCACTAACTTTCACGGGAGAAACGCCAGCCTCTCTTTTCATCACGGCACCATAGCCGCCAGCGGCCGGCGTTGACCCAACAAAACCGTTCCAACGCAAAAGGATGGACCTCATCCGGCACACACCCGAAAGCAAGACGATTTGGCAAAAAACGGCAAATCATTTTTGCGGAGCACAGTACACCCTGCACTCCAAAACCCAATCTGCGCACGGGGCGTTTCCAAACGGCCTGTCCGAAAACACCACACGGCAACACCGCTAATTATACTCCAAAATTTCAAAACTGGAAGTGGGACTCCGTAAAAATTTTCACTGATATTTCATTTTTCAGAAAAATTTTGGGAAAAAATTCAGGGAGAGGAAAAAATATTCAAGTTTCCAGCCTACTTCTGTTTTTCTGTAAATCACCTTTTCGGACAAAAAACTTTCCAAGCGGACTGATCAAAAGCGCCGGCGTCAGGAAAAGATCCGCGATGATCGCCGCAGTCAAGAGCACACACAGCATCCACGCAAAGCGTGCGACCGGCATAAAATCGCTGAAAACGAATACCAAGAACGTAAAACTGCAGATGAATGCCGTCTGCACCATCGCCCCTGCGCAGTTCGAGTACGCATAAAGGACCGCGTTTTTTCGGTCATGCCCAAGTGCGATCCCGCGCTGGAACCACGTCAGAAAATGCAGCGTACCGTCCACAGTGATCCCGAGCGCAACGCTTGCCGTCATCATCGTCCCAATGTCGATCTTGATCTCCAGTGCCGCAAGGATACCGAAGATCACGATACTCGGCAAAATATTCGGCAGGATCGCGATCAGACCGGCACAGACGCTTCGAAGCAGTACGATCATCGTAAAGAGGATCAGAATGAACGCCGTCATGAAACTCACGATCAGGTCTTTGAGAAGCTGCTGCTGCGCCTTGAAGACCAGCGGGATCGCCCCGGTCACAACACACGAGACCTCCTGAAACCGCATCATCTCCGCCTCTGCTAACGCTCGGCGTTCCTGACGGGTCAGCGTTTCCTCCCCGCGCTGCTTAAGTTCACCAAATACCGTCTCGCGCGCCTGAAAAGACTCCAGAAGTCCCTCTGGACCGCTGGCTCGGCGGGCGTCTGCCAAAAATGGCGCGTCAAGAAGCTGTTTTTCAGAGATCGCATACGTGACTCCGTTCTTCCGAAGCGTCTCGTAGATGCGCAGTTCCACCTCCTGCAGCAGCGGTTCATACTTCAGATTTGCCCCTGCCGGGATCCTAAGCGTCAAAAGCCACATCCGCTCCTCCGGCGCATCAAAGAAGTAGTTCGACTCCTGAAGTTTTCCGACATTTTCATCCATTTCCCGATTGAAGACACGCCGTGCGGAACGCGCCGCCGTCGAAGGATCCGTCAGAGACGGCAGTGCTGGAAGGACGCTCAGCACGGAAGTACATCCATCTATGCCGGGCACCTTCGCAAGCTCGTTCTGGATCAGCGAAATGAGATTCATCTCTTCCAAGGGAGTTCGGCGCACATTCGCTTCGTTCTTCGGGATACGAAGGATGACGTTGATCGGTACCAGACCGCCAAAACGTTCTTCAAGATAATCGTAATCCACGATCACCTCATGCGTTGGACGCAGCATTCCGTGCAGTGTGATGCTCGTATCCAGAAACGGCACAAAAAAGGAGAAAATGCCGATGAGCACAATACAGGCCCCGATCACGCCCCAATACGTTTTCGAGATAAACCGCGCCAGCATCTCCCAACGCAGCATCGAACGGTTTCGGGCAACCCCTTCTGTTACGCCGCTGACTCCGATCGCTTTTTCTCCAGCCGGCCCATTTTCAGCCGAACATTTCATTGCAGTCATTTCCCGCAGCAGCGGATCCGTTTTCCGTTTCCAAAACGGCATCCAGTACTCAAACGGCGGCCAGTTTTCCCAGCACGAAGCAACATAAAGAAACAGCAGACACATCCCGGCAAAAAGCGAAATGGAAGTGTAGATCCCAAAATTACATATCGGCGTCACATAGCTCACAGCCAGCGACCCCATCCCCAAAATCGTAGTGAAAGTCGCTAGAAAACAAGGAAGCCAGCCTTTTTCAAGAGTCCTCCAAACCGCTCCCTTCGTCCCGCCTTCCAAGACGGAATCGCGATAGTAGTTCGCCAAATGGATCCCGGACTCCATCGTCAGCACGAATGTCAATGCCGCCACAAGAAGAGAGATCGAATCCATGTGCGATCCGGAGTAAAAGATCGCTGCCGGTCCGATCTCCTCGTTCATCGCCGAAATAAACAATACGGAAACACTCAGGATCGGATTCTTCAGACAGAAAAAAAGCAGGATCGCGCAAATAACGCCGAAAATAGGTAAAAGACGGCTCTGCGAGCTTTTCGTCGTCTCGTCGATCGCCACACTGTCGCACGTCGCTCCGGCAAGATGGATCTGTGTGTGCGTCAGCCCCGTCAGCTCCATCGTATCGGCATAGAGTTTCTCCAAAAGTGCCGGCCGATCCGCAGCCCCTGCCGCTGACGGCATCACGACGATCCCTCCCTGTGTTCGGTCACGGCTCAAGAGCCAGCCTTCAAGCTGATCCATGGAAAGTTCACGGATCGGTTTCGGAGGCGTCTGACGCGCGTACCGTTTCGCGTTCAGTTCATCCATCTGATGCAGAAGTTCCCGCGTCGAATAAACTCGGCGGACCAGCGGCGGAAGAGGTTTCCCCTCTGGATCCGTTCCCGGCGAACTCAAAAATCTCGCCTTCAACTCATCCTGCTTTGGATCCTCAGGCTTCAGACCATCCCAGCTGATCAGGACCATCTCATTCGAAACAAAATGATTATTAAAAAAAATCAGCTTCTGCGTCTCCGGAAACTCACTCGGAAACCAATCCTGCACCCGATTATTGCACGTTTTATTCGCCTCGCGGCCGCCATAGAACAAGATCGCGAAGATACCCACATAGCAGATCAGGACCAGCCACCGCAGAGGCCGATTCAAAAAAGTACGAGAAGGATTCGGCCGGGAAACCGCCTCTCCAGGTACATTCGGAGAACTCACGCCATCCGATACCAGTCCCCATCCCTGCTCAGATCCTTCCTTCTGTTTTTCTGTATCCTGGTTCGCCATGACTGTCTGGAACCTCCATGAAATACTTCGAAACCTAAAAAATACTTACCCAATCATATTTAAGCATACCCGAAAAAATCCCTTCTGGGAATAGGTACATCAAAATAATTTCCAAAAAATTTCCACTCTTTTTTTACTTTTCGGAAAACCTTAACGGTCAGAAAAAACAAAGAAGACACAATAGCTCCACAAAACAAAAAAGCTAAGCAAGATCCAAGTCAAAAAAATAAAAAAGAAAAAGAGACACAGAGAGGCGAAAAGAGGCAATACACAAAAATTAACCAAACAAAAGACTTCCCCAAATTTCCAAAATCCACTCTCAAACAAAGTATTTTGTCCAAATCGCACTTCGCCCCCTTGACAAAATACAAAAAAACGGCTAAGATGAACGACTGGTCAATATTCCATGTCCCCATTCTCATTTTGAGATCCCCAGGGGATCCGTTTCACTCTCCAGGCAAATACAGGAGACTGATCTATGAGCCAAAACAATGACTTTCCGCGGCCGTCCACTTCAACCTCCTCCACGGACGCCGACAAACCGCAGCAGCAAACACCGTCTCCACTCCCCTCAGACACTTCCGCCGAGACAGTCCCAATGGAATCCTCTCTTCCCTTGATCGAGGAACGCGGTATCGCCCTGACGCAAATGCGCGCGCACTCCCCCAGTCCAGGGGGGCTGAACGCATTTCCGGAACTCCGCGGCCTGTCTCAAGGTCCCTGTACGGCAATGAATACGAATCTCCCCAATGAGACGCTTTCCTTCAACGCAGTCGCTTCCGGCAAAGGGATCGTACCGTTAAAGAAAGAGTTTCAGTTTCTCATTCAATTCGGCAAGATACCGACCGAGGAGACACTGGAACTTCAGTACATCCTAGGCCAGGGGAAGCAGGGAATCGTCTTTTTTAGCGAACGAAAGTGCGTGGACGGCTTCACGCTTCCGATCGCGCTGAAATTCTTTGAGCCGCACTCCTTTCAGCAGCCGGAAGATTACGCTGAGGCTATGAAGTACAGCGCGAAGGTCGCGTCGGTCGTTTCCCGCATCCAGCACGAGCATCTTCTTGCCGTCCGCAATTGGTTCACTCAGAATCAGATCCGCGTCATGGAGATGGAGTGGGTCGACGGCTACGATCTTTCGGAGCTTCTGGATCCGCACATCCTGACGCACATGAGTACCCGATTCCCCTGCACAGAATACGAAAACTGTCTGCGGGTCATCCTGTCGCCGGGAGAGCACCACCCGCGTTTCAAGGCTGGTGTCGCTCTGCACATCATACGCGACTGCCTGAAGGCGTTTCAGGCTCTTCATGAACTCCGGATCGTTCATAGCGACATCAAACCTGCCAACATTATGCTGAAGAAGACCGGAGGTGTGAAGATCATCGACATCGGCGCGGCTTTTTTCATCGACGCCCCCCCGTCCAGGACCTTCTACTCTCCATACTATGCTGCCCCAGAAATGCTCGCCTCCAACGGCCTCGAACAGGTCTGCCCGCAATCGGACCTTGCGAGCCTTGGGTACGTCTTCATTCAGCTTCTTTCCGGCCGTTTTCCGTTTACCCGACTTCACAACGGTATGCCGACCATTAATTTAACGCGAAAAGAACTCCTTGAGCAAAAAATCTCGCTCATCGACCGCCTGCCGGAACTCCTTCCGGAAGACGTCCGGCAAAATGAAGTCCTCATCCACTTCTGCCAACGGCTGGTCCATCCCGATCCAAGCCGCCGCTTCCAGTCTGCGCAGGATGCGGTCGTAGACGCAACCGACGGTCTTTCCGTCATTCAGCGCAGCCTAGTCAGTATGGGGCTCTACAGTGACTTCGACTACGATCTGAAATCTTGGATCTCCTCACTGAACTATCCGTCCGTGAGGCAAAAAAAACGAAACCAGAATGACGAAGATTCCGATCCTGATCGAAACTCGGCATGAGGCTGACTCGTTTTTCGAGATCACCTTAAAATTAAAATCATTCGCCGATTTTCGGAATTCGCATATGATCTGGATCTCTTCCGGGGGAGGCATCTGTTTACGACTCCTGCCCCCCCTTGTATATTAAAAAAAATCTGGTAGAATAATAAATGGAAAATTTTATCTGCCGCGATTTTGAGGTTAAAAAATGAGTGAGAGTCAGAATTTTGAATATCTGCATGACGGGTATTTGTTCGGAACATTCAAAAATTACCGTCTGAAAAAGAAGCTCGGCGAGGGCGGGATGGGGCAGACATGGCTGGCAGAGGAACTCGTGGAAAACGAGGTGAGACAGCGTGTCGTGCTGAAGATCCTGACGCGGGAACTGCGCGGAAACGCGGACGCGATGAAGGAAGTCTGGCGTGTGTTTGACCTAACGATAAACCTGTATCATTCGAGCATCTGCCCGCTTCTGGGATGGCACGTCGACCCGAAATTTGGCGACTTTCTCGTCATGAAGTACGCCGACGGCGGAACTTTGGCCGACTGGTTCAAAGCGCAGCCTGGACACGAAAACGGCCTCCCTCTCGAAACTCTCCTTCCGATCTTTGGTCCTCTTGCTGCTGCACTCGACTACGCGCACCGAAACGGCATCCTTCACCGCAACGTGAAGCCGCAAAACATCATGTTCATGGGCCGGGAGAAAACGCCGGTCCTGATCAACTTCGGCATCGCGGCGCGCATTCGGCCTGAAGATGTGACGTCCAACACGCAGTCGTTCAGCCGGACCGACACGATGGCCCATTCCTCCTCCGGCACGCCGCGCTACATGGCCCCCGAACAGATGGAAGGTAAATCGCAAAATGGCCGCACGGACCAGTACGCGCTGGCGACGGTCCTCTACGAAATGCTGACCGGCTCGCTTCCGTTTTCGGGAAACAGTATTATGGCGATCTTCCGTCAGAAATTGTATTTTGTTCCTCGCTCCGACGATTTTGCCCAAAATGTCAACGACGCCCTCACTCGAGCCTTTGCGGTCAACGACAAAGACCGTTTCGCCTCCTGTGCAGAATTCATTGCAGCCTTGACCGGAGAGCCCGGCAATTCCGAATCGGAGAT
>SUVI01000083.1 GCA_015062085.1 Planctomycetaceae bacterium | reverse complement strand
TGCCGTTAAGGACCTGGTCGATCTGAATGACGGCGAGTTCCGTGCTTTCGCCGGTTTTGTTGCCGAAATCGTCTTCCGAGACGTAGGAGATCTGCACACTGGTGCCGTCGGTCAGTCCGGAAAGCGTGACGGTTTTTTCAAAATTGGGTTCCTGCGTCAGGTCGATGGTTTCCGTCTGAAGGACCCCATTCGCTGTGTACTGGAGCGTGACTTGAGCCGTGACGATCTGATTGACGTCGGAGGCTTTCAGGCTGAGCGTCAGGGAATTTCCGGAATGCGCGAGGACAGACGGATGGATCTTGCCGGCAAACTCTCCGGCATTTTCCAAACTGACGGCCGGCGCTTCGGAATCGTTCGTGAAATGGAGCGTAAATCGGACCGTTTCCTGCCGAACTCCCTGAGTATCCGTGAAGATCGCATTTTCGCCGTACTCGTCCACATACGCGAGCGTGATCTCGGAAATGTGTGCTTCCAGATCTTCCATGCTCCGATCCGCCAGGATGAGCTGGATGGTTCCGTCGTCCAGAATGACGGCGCGTTTGACTGCGTCTCCGTCGAAGTGCACTTTTACGCTGGAATTCTCGATGGCGGAACCGTCGGTTTCGGTGAAAATGTCGGAAACTTTTCCGAGATTCCAGATGTATTCTCCCGCCGCATTCTTTTCAGCCGTCTGGATCGAGAGGTACTTGTCCGTTCCGTGCAGTTTCTGACCGGCCTCGGTCACCTGCGGCGCTTGGTTGAAGGTCGTGCGGAACTCTTTTTCTGCCGCATTTCCTGCTTTATCCGTGCAGTGGAACGTAAAGACATTTTCTCCATACGCCAGATCCAGAGCGTACTCCCACGTCATGGTTTCCGCATCGAACGTGCCGGAGAGCTCTTTTGTGCCGCAGAACAGTTTTCCGGAATCTTTTGCATTGGCGTCCGAAACGGTGACGCGCAGGAGCTGGGTCTTTTCGGAGACTTGCGCAGCCGGTGCTTCTGCGGAGATGACCGGCGATACTGTATCGATCGTGAGGCTGATCCCGCGGACTTCGGTCTCATTTCCGGCAAGGTCGCACGCGCGGACGGTAAACGTATGGAGTCCGTCCGCCAGCGCGTTCGGCTGCGCCATTTCCAGCGTGAAGATCCAGCCGTCGCCGGAGCGTTCCACGTTTTTCTCAAAGAGCGTCTGCGTCAGTTTGACCGTCTGCACGTCTTCGGAATCGCACGAAAGGATCAGCCGGATGCCGTTTGCCGGGTCCTGAAGCTCGGCGAGGATCGCTTCATACTGTGCCTGCGTGAGAGCCTGCGAGACCGTGAAATTCGGCGTTTGGTCCTGCGTGTAGAGACCGTCCGCTTCGGTCTGAGCCTCCGAACGAAGCGTGAGGTGATCCGGAACGAGCGTCGGAGCCAGGGAGTCGATGCGGATCTCGTACGTATTCTCGCTGTTTGGCGCACCTTCGTAACTGAGCGTCAGGCGTGCGGCGGAATTCGAGGCCGGAGCTTTCAGCGTCAAGGTGAATGTGCGGAATTTCCCGGCTCTTGAGAGCTGATCGACGGTGTAAATGCAGTTTTCGTCCTCGTAATTTTCGAGCATATTCGGAATCGAGACCGTTTGCATCTGCCCGTCTTCGGTCTGGAAAACGATCTCTCCCTGGATCGTCATCTTTCCGTCTGCCGGGATCTGCCCTTTGAGGACCAGCTTGCCATTTTCTGTCGGCTGCACGGCAAAGATCTGGCTGTCGTCGGTTTCTGCGGAGGTGAGGGAACCATTTTCTACCGTCAGATCCGCGAGTTTCGGCTTCACCGTGATCTCCTGACGCAGGGAAATGTTCTGCTCCGGTTTTCGGACGAGCGTTTCGAGTTCATTCTGCGTCAGGCGTCCATTGCCGTCGAGATCCAGAAGAGGATCCAGTTCCACTTTGCTCAGATCGATGCCGTACTGCATCTGAAAGAGCATGGCAGAGTGTGCCGTCATTCCCTGGCCTTTCATGACGGACCCGAGTGCGGTGAAGTACTCCGTACTTTCGATGGTTCCGTTTCCGCTCGTGTCGCCGGGAAGAGTAAAGAGCACGTTGATCGGATCCTGCGTATCGACGCCGGAGACCGTGACGGTGTAGTCCGTCCCCAGACCCATTTGGAGAAGCAGGCTGGTCACGCCGTTTTCGACCTTGGAATTCAGGATCTTTTGCGTCGTTCCCTGCACATCCTGGATCAGAATGTCTTCCGCACTGACGTTTCCCTGCACATGAAGTGCGACGTGCTGGACGGAAGTGTCCTGCGGGTTCTGCGCATTGTTCAGCGTCACGTAAAAGACTTCAGACTGAATGTTCATTTCCGCCCCGGCCAAAGAGACCGCAGAAAGCATCTGGCGTTCTTCGAGGGATTCCAAATGCGGAGCTCGGTAAAGGCTCTGGACCGTATGGTGAGTACGGTTTTTCTGGAAATGACGGGTGGATCTGAATTTTTTGGATTCCGTGTTTTTTTTCATTTTAGTTTTCCACTCTGCGGGTGAAAATGGGCTTCAGGACCCCGTTCAGACGCGGCTGAACGACCAAAAGGGAATGACTGTTTACGGAGCGAAAGGGAAATCTTGCCTAGGGGGACTGTTTTCCTGACCTTTCACAAAAACGATCAGGGATGGACCGAGCGCTATTCGGGAGAGGTGCAATGTACTGACGAACCGCAGAATGCACGCTGCGGCGGCTCTATCTTCCCTGACGGCCTGTGAAAAGTTCCGTTTGCGGCGGGCTGGAAATGTCCGCTCGATGCGTCCCGGCATCGGCGTTTCATTCTGCCGCTTGCGAAACGGCAGACGCTTTCGACCCTGTTTTTTTGTCTGTTGAATGAAAGAGGCGCACGGCCTCGAATGAGCGGGGATCCTGCTGCCGGAGAAATTGGATATCCGGTGGACCTGAATGTACAAATTACGACATAGTGAGGGACAGCGGGATAAATACTCAGTTCAGATTATCGGAAGATCCCGCAATATTCCTCATGAAAAACAGTGGAAATGTGACGATTTTTTGGAAAATTTTAAATTTGTGGATTCGTGCGTCGGTTTGTTTTTCTGGAATTTTGGGAGTTTTTGGAAAAATGCAAAAAAACAGTGCTTTTGATTTAACTGGAAGTTGGAGAAAAACCGATACTTTTTGTGAATTGGATATTCATATCGTAGTCATGCCAATGACTAAGGGATTAAGTCATGAACAAAAAATCATTCCACCGGAAGACGCTCCTGAAAGGATTCGGTGCGCTTCTTGCGCTTGCGGTCTCCTCTCAGGCGTATGCTCAGGGCGCTCCTCCGAATTTGCCGGCTGGAAGTACCGGAAGCATGCCGCTTCCGGTAGCGTCTGGTGCGGCAGGAAATGAATATAGCGCCCGCATTTCCGAAACGGGAGCCTCTGCATACGTGCAGCCTGCTTCCTACGGCGGGAATTCAGCGTACACGCAAAACGCAGCGTACGGCAGGAGTTCAGCGTACACGCAAAACGCAGCGTACGGCGGGAATTCAGCGTACACGCAAAACGCAGCGTACGGCGGGAATTCAGCGTACACGCAAAACGCAGCGTACGGCGGGAGTTCAGCGTACACGCAAAACGCAGCGTACGGCGGGGATCCCGTGTATGTGCAGACCGTTTCTCAGACTCAAGCGGAAGCTGATTACACGAAAAGTCCGCAGCCGCTTGGAAATACAGCGTACACCGGTACTTACGATGCAGCGCCTGCTGCGGAACTGACGGATTCCACGTACGGCGATCCCTCCGAGTACTATTCGTCGGAGAGCGGATCGTCTTTCTACGGTTTGTCCATCCGTTCATCGTGCTGCGGAGATGCTTCCTGCGGGCATTCACCTTGCGACGACGCCTCGTGTTTCACGTGCGGCAGCGAGTCTGGCTGTATGGAAGAGCCGGATGGTCTCGTTTTCCATCGTTTCAATCATTCTCCAATGGCGCGGGCCGGTTCCGCATTTCTGGGTCCCGGTGCGTTTTTCATCGATGGGCATATTTCGCAGGGGATCACGTACGGGAACGCAGACGGTAAAAATCTGGCTCCTCTCGGAATGAATGACCGGGAAGGGTATCAGATGAATCAGCTTTACCTTTCATTGGGAAGGAAAGTGGAACGTGCCGATCAGTTCGCGTTCGGCGGTCAGATCGATATTATGTACGGTACCGACTACTACTATATGTCGGCATCGGGACTCGAGACGCGCAGCGATAATTCGAATCGGTGGAATTCCGATGAAATGGATCCGTTCTATCGTTCCGGACACGCAAAGTACGGTTTCGCGCTCCCGCAGTTCTTCGGAGAGATCTACGCCCCGATCCTGAATGGTTTGAGCGTGAAAGTCGGGCATTTCGATTCGGTCATGGGCTTCGAATCGCTGAGAAGTGACCAGAATTTCTTCTACTCGCATTCCTACTCGCGTCTTTACGGGATGCCGACGTCGATGACGGGGGCGATCGCGACCGCGGGATTAGTGAATGGCTGGAGTCTCGTTTTCGGTGCCGTGAATGAATGGAATTCGTTCGATGCCGTCAACGATAATTTCTCGGCCGTTTTGGGGCTGAATTTCGAAAACTGCGACCGAACGTTCAATTTTGCCGCTGCGGTCATGTATGGCCAGCAGACTGCGCCGTGCTATCATTTCGCGACGCTTTCGGAGGACGAGACTGACGTGCTCATCTTCAATACGCACGCGAAATTCCAGCTGACGCAGCGTCTTTCGTATGCCTGCGAGTTTACGTTCGGATACGATGAACGCGACTATCTCTGTCTGGAGATCTTCGGTTCGAAGCATGGCCGCGCGTGGTACGGACTGACGAATTACCTGTTCTTTGACGTCTGCGAAAATCTGACGCTCGGAGCACGGTTCGAGTGGTTCAACGACGCTGACAATACGGTCATCGACGGCGGTTACGGATTCGCGGTCCAGGACGATGCGGCCAACTATTTCGCTTTGACCCTCGGTGCGAACTGGACGCCGCTGCATTGGCTGACGATCCGCCCGGAAGTTCGGTACGATTTCAGCGATTTCGAAGTGGGTGAACTGAAGTCTTACGATTCGTGGACCTCGGATGATATGGTCACGTTCGGCGCAGACATTCTCGTGCGGTTCTAAAAGAAACGGCGAATTACATCAAAACTCAAACACGCGGCCCGGAGAGATCTGGACCGTGTGTTTTTTTGTGGAATGAAACGTGTTTGATCAAAAATCGTCTTCCGATCGCTCTTTGGGATCTTCACCCAGTTCTTCACCCAGTTCCTCACCCAGTTCCTCTTCCAGTTCCTCTTCCAGTTCCTGGATCCTCTTCGCGGCTTCTTTTCCCCAGAAAGAATCGCGCGGGTCTGTGAGTTCGAGGAACTTTCGATAGCATTTTCCCGCCATTTTTTTCTGGCCGTCGATCTCCAGAAATCTTGCGAGATGGAAGTAGGCTTCCGCGTAGCCGCCGTGGTAGGAGATGGCCCCTTCCAGTGCGGAGATCGCAAGCTGGATCTCACCGAGTTCTCCTAGAACGCATCCGAGATCAGCGCGCGCTTCGACGAAATCTTCATCCAGCTCGATCGCCATGGAAAAACGCTCGCGCGCACCGGCTAGATTTCCTTTTCGGTAGAGGATCTCGCCAAGCTGGAAGGCGTCTTCCGCATTGGCTCCTGCGGCAAAAAGCGTGTTGCGCCACATTTCTTCCGCTTCATCCAGTTTGCCTGCCTCATCCAGCGCGAATGCCGAATTGCGCATTTGACGGATGGAAATTCGGTTTTCAGAAGACGTGTCTCCAGTCGGAGAAGTGTGCGTTTCAAAGAAGGAGAGAGAACGGCTCCAGTCTCTTTCCTGCGGCAGCTCTCGAAGGCGGGCGGCTGTGCGTCCGGAAGCCGTTTCCGTTTCCGGATCATCTTCCATCCAGCCGGCATCGGAAAATGCGGCAGAGGCTGAGCTGGCGGGAGAGGCGGGGCTAGCGGGAACTGCATCTTCGTCGGAAGAGTCCATTTCCCGTTTGAAGATGGATCCTAAGTTTTCCAGAGCGGTGCGGGAACTGAAAAATGAAAGATCTTCCACTCTTCCGGGGATCCCTTGAAGATTTTCCGGCAGCGCTTCACGTTTTTCCCGTGCCGTTTCCTGCTCATACTCGAGCGATTCAAAATCCAGAAGAAGCTGTCCGCTGGACTCCAAAAGATGGGCATTTTGACGCAGGTAGACGTTTTTGCCCTGAATGACGAGGTCGTTACTGGCAAGGAGCGGGAGGACTCCGGGATTGAGTCTCCGAAGAGCTTTAAGTTTCTTTTCAATGGAGGCCGGCCGGACTCCGTTCTGGAGAAGAAGGGAAAGACGCCGGGCAGAAAAGACTTCCTCAAGATCAAAGTAAGGGAGCTTTTTGATGACTCGGACCGGAGCGATCAGACCTCGCTGATACCAGCGGCGCACATCGGCGACCGTGACGTTCAGGAGTTCTGCGAGCATGACCGGAGTGTAGAGTGCCGTGAGGTCTTTGGTGTGATCTTCGCTGGGAAAAAGACGCTGAAGGAGCTGCGTTTCCGTCGCGATGTGCGTCAAACCGCACTCAATGTCCTCCAAAAGCTGAGGCGTGAGCCAAGCCGGTGTTTCGTGCGAGAAGGATTCTGTAAAGAGATTCTGACGCTCGCCGATGATGACCCAGTCCACCGGAGGAAGTGCCGCAGTTTGGGGGACTGCGGAGGTTTCTGAGACCGCTGGCGGATCGGAAAGGACTTGACCGCCATGCTCGCGGATGAGTTTCGTGACGTCACGCAGGGACATACTTTGGAACGGACCGTGGATCCGGACGGTCTTTCCCATCAGAAACTGACTGGAGCGCGGCGTTAATGGGCCAGTATTTTCGACGTCAGACATGGTATGCCCTCATGGAAAGGGAACTCTGAACTCTGGAAATGGATCGATCCGGGAAACGCTTGAGAGTCTCCCGGATCCTATGGCTACGGAGTCTGCGACATGGAAGTGGATTCCACCGGAGGCAAAGTGCTCTGCGGTACAGTACTTTGCGGGACGGCTGGCGAGGCGGCTGGAACTTCCTGCTGGACGTTTTCCTGCGTTTGCTGCGTTTGCTGCGTTTCTGTACCAAGTGCAGCTGCAGCTGCTTCCGGAGCTGGGGAAACTGCCGGTGTGGTCAGTGTGTCCGCAGAGGCCGCCGGCTCAGGGGCGTCGATGATGGAGTGCTTTTCGGCGAACGTTTTCTGTTCACCGGCTCCAGCCGCTCCAGTTTCCTGCGTACCGTTGGCAAGTTCCGGAGACGGCAGAGTCTCCGTTCCTTCCGCAGCGTCGGCGTTCGGCGTGTACGGCATGGAGCCATTCTGCGTTCCTGCGTCGGCTGGCGAGGTCTGGACTGCCGGAGTATTCGGAGTCGGCTGGACTGTCGGCGTTTCCGGAGTCGGCTGGACCGTCGGCGTTTCCGGAGTCGGCTGGACCGTCGGCGTTTCCGGAGTCGGCTGGACTGTCGGCGTTTCCGGAGTCGGCTGGACCGTCGGGACCGGAGCGGGGACACGCGGAACGTTCATTTGGGCAGCAGGATCCAGCGATCTGTCCGAGAGGATCTCGTTTCCGCACGCATCGATCGGAATGTAGCGCGTTACGACACGCGGAACACGCACGATCTTTTCTTCCGGAACCATTCGGCAGACTTTTACCTCGTACGTTTCTTCCGTGCATTCATCGACGGTCTTCCAAGTCGTGTACGGGACCTGACGCACATGCTCTTCTTCCTTCCACTTGCAGACTTTGACCGGCACCTGCTTGACGACCGTTTCTTTTACCGGCTTCATCGTCGTGACAGGCACTTTCGTTACGACCTGCTCGCGGACCATTTCCGTGACCGTGACGGGCACTTTCTGCACAACACGTTCTTCCACCATACGCGTCGTCGTGACGGGGACCTGCTCGCAGACCTGACGCGGAACGGTGTACGTTCGCGGGACCTGGACCGGCTGCGGATTCGGGACCCAGATCTTTTGGACTTCGTAACGTCCTTTGTTTGACGGCGTCCAGTACAGACCGGCGCGCTGTTTCGTGACTTCACCCGTCTCTTCGTTCGTGACGGCTTTCGCTTCCTGGTAGGAAAGGCGATTCGCAAAAAGTCCGCGATTCGGCTTCAGGACCAGCTGATCCGTGAACGCTCCCTGATCTACGTACTTCGTTTCGTAGGACGTGACCTGCTCATTGATCGTACGTGTGCGCGTTTCCATGCGCGTCTCGCAGACCGGCTTTTTCACGACGCAGACCTTTTCCTGCTCGATGACCTTCTGGACAGGTTTCAGACAGTAGGAGATCTCCTCTTTCTCGCAGGTCTCCGGCACATACCGGACGCGTTCTTCCGTCTGTTCCTGAAACTGGATCTCCGTCACGGGGATGCGGACCGAGTAGCGTTCTTCGCGCATTTCGGTCTCCGCGATCTTTCTTTGGACCGTCACCGGACGCGTACGGATTTCGGTTTCCCAGACGGGTTTGTAGGTAACGACTTTTTTCTCATCGTAAACTGTCTCGCAGACTACTTTGTACGTCGGCGGCGAGTAGACGCAGACTGGACCGCACAAACCGCCGCAGGAACTGGAGACCGCCGGAGCGGGCGTTCCGACCTGGCAGGCTGTGCAGTCTGCGTATGTATTTCCAGCAAGAGAAAGGCTCAGGAGGCCTCCCGCAAGAAAGTATCCAGCGAGCTCAAGGTTCCATTGAATATTTTTTGTCTTTTTCATTTTGCTACCGATCTTCATGGAATCGTAAAGTCCCTTCGTCCGAATTCCAGCAGACACATCAAAAAAGTCTGCACCACCAACTTTATTATGACGCAAAAATTCTGATTTGTCCACTAATTTTGCCCAAAAATGTTAAATTTTTTCGATTTTTTGGGAAAAAACGAATTTTGTGCCGTGAAATTTTCCACATTTACGCAGGGACGGCTTGAAAATTTCCATTTCTCCATTAAAATTTTAGGAGCGGAGGATAGTTTCGCAGATCGAATCCGAAAGAATTTCCCATGGAGTATTTTTATGAAAATCGATTCCCTGCAGATCACGCATTTTCGCGGCATCCATTCGATGGAACTGGAGCTTCACCCCAAAATGAACGTTCTGGTCGGCGTCAACGGTGCGGGAAAATCGACGGTTTTGGACGCTCTGGCGATTTTGCTTTCGCGTTTTGTTTCCATGATCCGGAGCGGAAAAAATGCAGGAAAAGAGATCGCGGCGCAGGATGTGTCGGCGGGTCGTGAGTTTTCTGCGCTGCGTGTCTGTTTTTCGGACGAGGAACGCCGTTTTGCGTGGGGAGTCATGAGATCTTTGGTGAGATCCCGAAAGAAAGATCCGCGCGTCGAGGCGATCCTGCAAAAGGCGGATTCCGGTGAGTTTGAGAGTATCCGCGCTCTTGCGTCCGAGATCCGTGAAGAAGCGGACCGGAGCGGCGGAAAGTGTTCCGTTCCGGTCGTCGTTTATTATCAGACGAACCGCATCGCGCTGAAATTCCCGCGTTTTGTGCACACGGACCGCGATTTTTCGCTCATGAGCATTTACTCCGACGCGCTTTCCAGCCGGGCGGACTACCGCGTGCTTCTGGAATGGTTTCGCGAACGGGAAAATGTGGAGAATCGGGAGTTTCGCCGTCTCGTTCTGGAAGTTCAGGCCGCCACGCAGCCGGGGACCGGGCAGGGGACTTCTGAGACGCGGAGGATCGCGGAAGAGTATCGCGATTCGGCTCTTCAGACACTTCGGAATGCCTGGAAAGCATTTATGCCGGAACTGTCGAAATTCACCATCCAGCCAGACCCGCTGCGCCTGGAAGCGGAAAAGAACGGGACGCCGTTCCGGATCGATCAGCTGTCGGACGGTGAGAAGAGTCTGCTGGCTCTGGTCGGCGACATTGCGAGACGGCTGGCGATCGCGAATCCGACGATGTGCGACCCGCTTAAGGGGGAGGGGATCATTCTCGTGGATGAGATCGATCTGCATTTTCATCCGCAGAGGCAGAGGACGCTCATTCCGCAGCTTCAGCAGGTCTTTCCGAACTGCCAGTTCATCGTCGCGACGCATTCGCCGCAGATCTTGGGGCACGTGTACGCGGAGAGCGTGTTTCTTTTGGAGGAAAATGAGGACGGCATCATTGAGCTGCGCCGGCCGGAGGAGTCGTACGGAATGACGACGAATGAAATTCTGGAAGATCTCATGGATGTTCCGGCCCGGGAACCGGAGGAGGAGAAGAAACTCCTGAAACTTTTTGAGCTGATCGAACGCCGGAAGCTCGCCGAGGCGAAGGCTCTGATCGAAGAGATCCGGAATTATCGAAGATCCGAGCCGAAACTCCTCGCGGCAGACGCCCGGATCCTGAGTATCGAGAGCCGGAAATAGTCTCCGGTCAGGCGTCGTCTCCGAAAATTTGGGCCTGGAGAATGTCGAGGGCCGCGAGATTGCTCTGGAGCGTGTCGGGGTGCGCACGCAGTTCGTCCAGCGTCATCCATGCTGTCGTCTTGACCTCTTTCGGATCCAGACGCAGACGCGCAAGTTCCTCATCCGACGCGGCTGCCGTCCACCAGTAGAGGTAGACGTTCCACGGCGTTTCGGACTCGTGGACGCACTCCAGCGGCGTGACGCAGAATCCCAGTTCTTCGATGATCTCGCGCACCAATGCCTGCTCTTCCGTTTCGCCCGGTTCGATCCCGCCGCCCGGAAAGCACCAGGTCAGCGGGGCGCGGACGGTCTCGGAACGCTGAATGACGAGGAATTTCTCTCCGCGGCGGATCAGTGCGACGACTCCGACGCGGTCGTAGGTCTTGAATTTGCTTTCGTCCATGATTCTGTTTGGAAGGAATGAATGAAAAAACTCCGCCTGACGCGATTTCAGACGGAGTTTCGTGTTTCAGGCTAAAGCCCGCTCAGACAGAAGATCATTCGTCAAGCTGCGGAGCCGGGTCGCCGTTATTGCGGGTGGTGGCGAAGAAGTAGACCGCCGGGTCAACTTCGATGTTGATGCTGTGGACGGAGTTGTCGACATAGGAGTGGACGACCACGCCGGAGTGTTCGGAGGACGGACCGTATTTGTCGTCGTCCTTGTTCATGCCGGAGCTGGTGAAGCTGCTGTTGGCCAGGGAGGACCATTCGTACGGATCGGCATCTTCTTCGCCTTCTTCGTAGACACGGGCAAGGTTCGTCCACGGGGTCAGGTCAGCGTAGGTCGGGTTGTCCGCGCCAAGCTGGTTGTTCTGGTATCCGCTCGGAGCATAGAAGGCATTGTTGCCGTTTTTGACCGGGGAACCAACGTTTTTGTCGTAGTAGGTATAGACGCCGGAATCAAGACCGACGACCCAGCGGGAGTAGTTCTGCTCGTTGGATTCGGTCATGTGCAGCGTGTTGGAACCGCCGTCGTTGATCTCACTGAGTTTGAATCCGGACGTATCGAATTTGGACGCGCCGTCCGCGGAGGCCGTTTTGTTTCCGTAAGGGGAACCGCCCTGTCCGATCGCACCCTGGTACATGCCCAAGGTGGAGGCGACGACCGCTTTGTAGTTGGCGACTGCCGGAGCGTTCTGGTTGGAACCGGTCTCGTCAACGGTCGGGTTGTTGGACGTGCCCGGGCAGCGGAACGCCGGGATGGACTGCGAGGCCAGTTCGATCATTTTCTGGTCGCCGGAGAGCGGTTTGTTGAGCAGTTTGCGAACGCTCTTGTGTTCGGCTTCACGTTCCACGTAGGGAAGCAGTTCCACGAAAATACTGGTGCAGTCGTAGTTTTCCGAAGATGTACGGCCGGCCGGCGGGAGCTTGTTCTTGGCGTTTTCGTAGTTCAGCGCAGCCAGCGTGAGCTGTTTCATGTTGTTCTGGCACTGCATACGGCGGGCTGCGGCACGAGCCTGCTGGATGGCCGGCAGAAGGAGCGCGACCAGCATCCCGATGATGGCGATCACGACCAAAAGTTCAACGAGCGTAAAACCCTGTCGATTGACGAGCTTTCTCATCCTGATTCTCCTTGTGAAATTTGAGCTGTCCGATTTGTGGTTGGCAGGCCAGTGCACGTCCCCGCCCAATGACGCTATTATGCACTACGCAGGAAAGCCGGAAAGGTTCAGTCTTGCCTGTCAAAACGGAAATTTTTCAAAAATACAATATACTATCTATTATATCCGATTTTTTATGAAATGTCAGCAGGGGTATGGGGTATTTTCCTGATTTTTTTAAAAAATTTTTGAAATTTTAGAAAATTTTTCCAGTCAGAGGGGTGTTTGCGGCTGTCCGCAGCGCGAATTTCATAAAAAAAGCCTCCACTGTGAAAGTGAAGGCTTTTTTGTCTTTCCATAAGAAAAGGGAAGGCATTATTTTTTCTTGCCTTTGGCCGGAGCGTCGTCGTCGGTCTTTTCCTTTTTCTTCTTTTTCATCTGCAGTTTGTAAACGCGCACTTTCGCCAGACCAACCGGACTGTCGCCTTCGGCCCACCGATCCAATGACTGAAGTTTCTCAATGCGTTCCGCACGAGTCAAAACACTTCTCGTACGCATCAACGCAGCGCGGACTTTCAGGCTTTTATCGATTGTCATCTCTGAATCTCCACTAATATGATTTTAAACGGGTGTAATCCAAATACACTAATCAAGAAAATGAATTATAGCCGGATTCCAAATAAGTTCAAGGGGGGGCTGGGAGAAAACGGCCAAATTTCTCTCAGTTCTCCCGAATTTTTTCTTTTATTGGAGCACCGACTCGATTTTCTCCCGGAGTTCCTCGACCGAAATGTCCGCGATGAGGAATTTTTTGTGCGGATCGGTCTCTCCGCTCACGAGTGTGACCTGCGAGCGTTTCAGGCCCAGCGACTTTGCCAGGACTTCCGCGATCGCTTTGTTTGCCTTCCCTTTTTCGGGGATCTGCGTGCAGCAGACTTTCAGCATGCCGCCGGAAGCGTCCCGGAGTTCGTTTCTGCGTGAACCCGGGGCGCCTTTCACGGGGAGGAGGACGCCGTCTGCGCGCTGTTCAAGGGCGATGTCCAAGGGCGTTCCTTTCCTGTTATTCTTTGGCGGCGGAGTCTTCATCCGCTGCGGTATCGAGCGGAAGGGCTTCTGTGCCGAGGGGGTCGACAGAGACTTCTTCTGCCGTCGTATCTTCTGCCGTCGTATCTTCTGCCGTCGCATCCGCAGTTTCTTCGACCGCTTCGGTTTCTTCTGTCTCACTGCTTTCGACGGGACCGTACGCTTTTTCCAGATGCTGCATCAGGCTGCTGAGCGTGATGTTCGGATCCGCGATCTTTCCTTCGGGGGAAATGAGGATCTTTGCCGGCAGGATGGTGACGGCGAGCCGGTTCCGGAGTGCGTTTTCGTCGGCTGGATCTTCAAAGACCATTGGCCACGGGATCTGTTTCAGCAGCGCGTCCATGTCGTCCGTTTTCGGGCCGCTGACCAGACCGATGACTTCCAGTCCCTTGCTGTGGTACGCCATGTAGATCTGGTAGATCAGGCCGAGGTCGGCGATGTGTTCCTGTGACTGGAACGAGCAGCAGTACAGAAGAAGATTTTTTCCGGAAAAATCGCTGGATCTGAGGAGTTTGCCGTCGTGGGTCTCGACTTCAAAATCGAGCGTTTCGCCAAGGAGGTCCCGCTGTTTGAGGATATTTTCCAGCAGTTGGGCGGTGTCTTTGAGATGCTGTTCCTCGGAAGAGTTCAGGATCTCGATCGCCTCGGCAAACAGTGCGCTGGATTCTTCTTTCGGGAGTTTTTCTTCGCTCAGAAGGACCATCTGTACCGTCGTGAGGGCGAAATCGGGATTCAGGCATCCGAGTTCAAGACCTTTGCGCGTGTGAGCCAGCAGTGTTTTCACGTGGCTTTTAAGGACTTCCGGAGCCGGTTCTTCATGGAAAGTGCAAAGTTCCATCTGAATGATGACTGCATCGACGTGCCAAAGCAGTTCCTGGTCCGCGCGCGTCTGGATCTCGCCGCGGAATTTCCGAAGCGTTTCCAGATGGGTTTCGTCAACTCGGAAAAGATTCGCCAGTGTCTGTACCTTGAGCGAGACGGCAGTCTCCCACTGCTCGTCCGTCAGGTCATCCAGAGCCACCATCGCTTCCGCTGCTCGCAGACGTGCCGTGAAGAGTTTCTGGAGGAATTCGTTGATCTGTGCTTCCTGGATGGCCGGGTCTTCCATATTCAGGTCCGAGGGACGGATCTGGTCCAGTGCGTTCGTGAACTGAACGAGGGTTTCGTAATCGGCATTTTCCGGAAGGACGAGAAGTGCGTCCACTTCCGCAAGTTTCGTCATTCGTGCCGGTGCTCCAACGGACATTTCCGGCGCGGAGACCTCTTCGGCCGGTACTTCTGCCGGTTCTTCGGCCGGTTCTTCGGCCGGTACTTCTGCCGGTTCTTCGGCTGGAACTTCTTCCGGTTCTTCGGCTGGAACTTTAAGATCGGCTTCATCTAGGACCTGATCTACGGATCCCGGAAGGGAGAGGTCGGCTTCTTCGGAAGGATCGGAAACCGTTTCTTCTTTCGGTGCGCCCAAGGCCGTTTCCGTGTCGGCAAGGACTTGATCCACGGAGGCTTCGATGGAGTCTTCGTCGACTTCACTCAGAGAATCTGCCACGATCCCGTTGATCTTTTCATTTTTATTGTCGACTTCCACTTCTTCCAGTGCTTTGTCCACGGTCTCGCGGATCTCTTCCGGCTGCACTTTGCGCAGGACTGGCTCAAGTTCTGTGTCGCCGTTCTTTTCCAAGACCTGATCGACCGCTTCCTGCTGAAGAGCTTCTTCCTCATCGGAGGTCTCGAGGAGATCCAGCGCGGTCATTTCTTCCGCATCTTTCACCGCGGGCGTTTCCGCATCGGGAGTCTCGATCAGGTCCTCCAGAGCAGGAGCTTCTTCCGCATCTTTCACCGCGGGCGTTTCCGCATCGGGAGTCTCGATCAGGTCCTCCAGAGCAGGAGCTTCTTCCGCATCTTCCACCGCGGGCGTTTCCGCATCGGGAGTCTCGATCAGGTCATCCAGAGCAGGAGCTTCTTCCGCATCTTCCACCGCGGGCGTTTCCGCATCGGGAGTCTCGATCAGGTCCTCCAGAGCAGGAGCTTCTTCCGCATCTTCCACCGCGGGCGTTTCCGCATCGGGAGTCTCGGTCAGGTCATCCAGAGCAGGAGCTTCTTCCGCATCTTCCACCGCGGGCGTTTCCGCATCAGGAGTCTCGGTCAGGTCATCCAGAGCAGGAGCTTCTTCCGCCTCTTCCACCGCGGGCGTTTCCGCATCGGGAGTCTCGATCAGGTCCTCCAGAGCAGGAGCTTCTTCCGCATCTTCCACCGCAGGCGTTTCCGCATCGGGAGTCTCGATCAGGTCCTCCAGAGCAGGAGCTTCTTCCGCATCTTCCACCGCGGGCGTTTCCGCATCGGGAGTCTCGGTCAGGTCCTCCAGAGCAGGAGCTTCTTCCGCATCTTTCACCGCGGGAAGTTTCTCAGCCGGAGCCTCTTTTGCAGGTGCTTCTTCGGCATCTTTTGTTTCCTCTTTGACCGGAGTTTCCTCAACGGGGGCTTTTTCCGCGGGCGCTTCTTTCTCGGTTTCAGGATCCTGGAGCACGCTGTTTTTTGCCGGAGCCGGAGTTTCCGGGGCTTTTTCAGCTTCTTTGGGGGTTTCTTTCTGCGTTTCTTCTGCATCAGGAGCCGGGGTCGGCGTCGGTGTACGGATGGGCTGGACCGGGGTGACGCGGTTCTGGATGCGTCTCGGCACACGTCCCATTCTGCGCTGCGCCATGCTCTCCGAAGCCGCTAGCGTCAGAACGAGCGCAAGCAGGCAAATAAAAAAAAGTCTTTTTTTCATAAAATCCTCATCTTTTTCTGAATTTTTGTTCCGGGCAAAAATTACGGATCGGAAAGTCCGTCTTCAAAACAGACATTTCCGGACGGCATAGTGTACTGAATTTGAGAACTTTCGTCAAGAGCGAATTTTTTCGGTCCATCCGGCTGCGTACCTGTTTTACCACTGAAGACACGGAAGAGTTCACAGAAAGGCACTGAAAGGAAACACGAAAAACTCGAAAAAAATGCGAAATTCACCAAAAGACTAAAAAAATTTTTAAATCTTTCGTATCTTTTTCTGTTTTTCGTGTTTTTCGTGAAATTCATGTCTGGACACGTTCACTGCCTTTTTCCTTTTTTCTCTTTCTTTATCAGTGTGTTTCTGCGCTTTTTCAGTGCACTCAGTGGTAAGATCGGAATCGGATCTTCTTTTAAATTTTCTGTCAAAAAAAGAAAAAATGCAATCCAAAACAGAGTGAGTTTCGTATTAAAAAAAGTATTCAGACCTCAAATTTTTCTTGTATCCTTCCTTGAATTTTCTCGTTTTATGGATTTTTAGCATGAAATAAGGTGTGGAAGGCAAATTTTTGAAAAATTTGGACTGATTTCATGGAATTTTCATGAATTTTCCATAGGGTGCCTATTTACAAAATGGAAAATTTATGATATAATAAGCATTCATTTGTGTCAACGTTTCGGGTTTGGGGTATTTCATCCCCGGCGTTGAGGGAATCAATTTTCATGGGAGAGAAAAAAATGACACAGCGCAAAGGCTTTACCCTTGTGGAATTGCTCGTCGTGATCGCGATTATCGGTATGTTGGTCGGTCTTCTGCTTCCTGCCGTTCAGCAGGCTCGTGAAGCGGCCCGCCGTATGCAGTGCAACAATAACCTGAAGCAGATCGGTCTGGCCTGCATGAACCACGAAAGCGGAAACCAGATCTTCCCGTCCGGCGGTTGGAATCAGTCCTTCGTCGGCGACCCGAACAAAGGTTTCGGCAAAGGTCAGCCGGGTTCCTGGATCTACTCCCTGCTTCCGTTCATGGAACAGAACGCCATCTATCAGCTGGGCGCAAGCAACACTGTGAGCACGAGCACGCCGACACTGGATACGCGCGACTGCCTCGCTACGCCGCTGAATCCGTTCATCTGCCCGTCCCGCCGTACGGCGAAAGTTTATCCGCTGGGCCAGAAAAGCTATAGCAACTCGAACTTTGGCGATAATGACGGTGCGAAGTCCGACTATGCTGCCTGCTACGGTTCGACGAACTTTTCCGTGAGCAATAACGCTGCTTACAATATTAAGAGCAAGAGCATTAAGAATACCGGAACCCTTCCCACCGGTATCATCTTTGACTGCAGCGCGACCAAGATGGGTGAACTTCGCGACGGTACGTCCAATACCTACCTCGCCGGCGAAAAATTCGTCTACGCTGACAAATACGAAGACAGTGATGGTTCGGGGGACGAATACGTGATGTATTCCGGTCCGCGGCAGGGAACCAGCGGTAACTCCAACTTCCGTTCGGCTGGTGAGTATACCTCCTCATCGCCGTTCAGACAGAATAACGGTACGATTGAAGCCACCGGTACGGCTTACCAGCCCATGCAGGACCGTGCGACCACGATGGCCGGTACGTCCCAGTACGCTCATTCCGCGTTCGGTGCTTCCCACGCCGGCGGTTTCGGAATGGTCATGGCTGACGGTTCCGTCCACTCCATTTCCTACAGCATCGATGCTGCGATCCATGCCTGTCTGGCCAACCGTAAAGACAGTATGCCGGCGCAGATTCCGGACTGATGAGGTCTGAGATCACGGCATAGATTTCGATTTCAGAAGCACTGCGTTTTTTGCCGCAGTGCTTTTTTCAAATTA
>SUVI01000082.1 GCA_015062085.1 Planctomycetaceae bacterium | reverse complement strand
ATTTCCTCGTTGGAGATCACAGCGGGGCGGTCACGAAACTCATCGTGGACGGCGGGACGTATAATCAGAACGGCAAAGGCAACCTCGTCATCCGTTCCACGACGGCAAACGGCGACATCGGAAACCTTGTGCAGCTCAAATCTGGAACCCTCGACACGCTCTGGCTTTCCCTGGGGCAGAACGGCGTGAACGGCGGTATCTGCACGTTCGACATGACCGGCGGTACGCTCAAGATCGGAAACGGCAGCCAACAATTCCGTATCGGGCTTAAATACAATGCGGTGGCGAACATCTCCGGAGGAACGGTCAACGTAAAAGGCGAGACCCTGCTCGCAAACAGCGCTAACGGCGGAACGCTGAATATTTACGGAAGCGATGCCGTTTTCAGTACGAGCACCATGACTGCACAGGCAAACGGAAACCTGAACTATATTTCCGACGGAATCACCCTCAGCGCAGACGGTTCCGCTCAGCCCGCGTTCACGAATATTTCGGTGAGCGGAACTTCAAACATTAAAAGTACCGTCCTGGTCGACACGTCGGACTACTCCCGCGACGGTATCCTGCTAGCGAATGACCTGGCGACGACCCAGACGATCATGACGGCCGGTACGCTGAACTGGACCCCCAAGACAGTTGAGACGGAAGGCATCTGGAACATTCAGCAGAATGGTCAAAAGATCGAAATGGTCCTGGATGAAAATCATCTTGCCGAAGCTGTCGTTTCCGGTAATGATACCTTTGCGTCCGGGAACTTTGACGAGGAAGGCTGGATCAAGATCACTGGTGACGCGAACGAAGTTTTCTCGCTGGTGGTCGGTCTTGATGGAGAAGGCGACGTTGACGAACTGGTCGCGTGGCTGGAACTTCAGTCGGAAGAGGCCGGTCAGAACGTGAAAGTCACAAACGCCGGCGGCGCGCTAATTTTCTCGGATCTCCTGCTTGACGGTGACGGTTTGATGTACATGAACTACGATCTTACCGCCTTCAATCTCCAGAACGGCAGCACTTTTGCGCTTTCCAACGTTCCGGAACCCTCCGCGTGGATCCTGCTTTCGCTCGGAGTTTTCGGTCTGCTTCGTCTCCGGAAGCGCAAGGCGTCCTGAAGAGCAAACTGAGCCGTACGCAGAAGCATTCAGAAGCTGATGCAGCCCAATAGAAAATCACGAAAAACACAAACTCACACAAAAGAAAAGCAGAAGCTGTCGTGTGAGCTGTTTTTCGTGATTTTTCGCGTTTCCTCCTACAGCGTCCACCCGTTATGGTATGGCTGTGCGATGAGCGCTTCCGCCTCCGGATTGTTTTTGACCGTCAGGCTGACCGGGTCAAATTCCACCGGCTTTCCAGTCTGGACGGCAAGATTTCCAAGGAGAACGAATTCTGTCACGGGAACCGCGTACTCGAAATTGGCACTTGCCGGCTGACCGCCGCGGCACGCTTCGTACCATTCTGGCATCACGCCTCCGCGCCGCTGAAGCGTTTTCGGCACATTCTCAAATTTCTTCGCACGCTCGGGATCCAGGATCCGGTCGCGGAACATCATCCCTTCCGAACCGACGAAAAGTACACCTTCTGCGGGAAACGTTTCACTTCCCATGCACTTCGGGACCGGCGGTTTCAGCCCGCCATCGTACCAAACCATGCGGATCTCCGGAAACTTTTCGCTCGCCGGATAATCGTACGTCACCATGCAGCCGATCGGGAATGCGGCAGGGTGCATCCGCGTGTTTGAGGCGGTGATCCGCGCAGGATGCTTCAGATCGAACATTTTGTACGGCAGATTCGCGCGATGGCATCCCATATCGCCGAGCGACCCCGTTCCGAACGCCGTCCACCCGCGGAAATTGAACGGATGATAAACGCCGCGTTTGCCCCAATTCGCGCAGGACATCCGCAAATACGGACAATCTTCCGGCCACTGCGCCGCAAAAGGACGCTTCTCCGCCGGTCCGAGCCAAAGATCCCAATCCAGCGTTGCCGGGACCGGGTCGCTAAATTTCGGGTGATCGAGCATTCCCTGCGGCCAAACCGGGCGTCCGGACCAAATGTGGATCTCGCGGATCTCTCCGATCGCACCGGCATAGATGAGCTCCATCGTTCGGCACGCCCATTCGCTCGTGTGCGGCTCCATGGTCACCTGCGTAGCCGTCCCGGCTTCTCGGACCGCTTTCAGGACCGCACGGCTTTCTTCGATCGTGCGGGTAAGCGGCTTCACGCAGCAAACGTGCTTTTTGGCACGCAGAGCAGCCAGCGTAATAATGGCGTGCGTATGATCCGGCGTACCGCAGTAAACCGCATCGATCCGGTCTCCTTCCGCTGCAAGAAGCTCGCGGAAATCACGGTATTTGCGAGCCTGCGGAAAAATATCGTAGGTCTTTTTCGCGTGAACGTCATCCACGTCGCAGAGCGCTTCGACCTGAAAACCGGCGTTTTGAGCATCTTTCAGCTGCGGGTGCCCGATCCCGCCGATACCGATACCGGCAAGCGTAACTTTCTCATTGGGAGACGTTCCTGCTGTGCCTCCAAGCACGGAACGCGGAATGAACGTGACGACAGTCGTAACGGCAGACGTGACGGCAGCTCCGGAAGTCAGAGCGGTTTTCAGAAGATGACGGCGGGAAATTGGCATGGGAAACTCCTTGAAATGGGGGGGAAATGAAGGGTGGAAGCAGGTCTTCCAGTCTATTTCTCTCATTTTAGCACATTGGCTCCGTTTTGTAAAGAGGCCGAAAAACTTTTTTTATTTTATGCCGGAGAATCTTGACTTTTTAGCCATCCGGAATATAATGGGTCTGAAATGAGGTGCGGGATCCAGAGTTTTCCCTCCTCGTAAGAAAATTCCATACCGTTTTCGGAAAAGAGTTTCCGTCATGGCTAGAAAACACCAGATCAACCGGTCTTCCCTAAAATTGCCGATCACGCTGGCGGTCATCATGATCGTTCTGCTGGTCGTTTTGATCGTAGGGTGGGTCCTCACGAACGTCTTCGCTGCAACGGATCACGAACCAAATCCAGTGCTCTATTGGACGTTTCTCCCGATCGGCTCCGTTCTTCTTTCGCTCATTCTGGCCGGGACGATCACGTATCTCGTCATTTCGATCAAAATGGTGAAACTGAATCAACGTCAGAGCAATTTCATCAATAGCGTGACTCACGAGCTGAAATCGCCCCTGGCTTCCCTGAAACTGACGCTTCAAACACTCACTCGTTACGACGTTTCGCCACAGGAAAGAGACAAATTTTATGCCGGAATGATGGAAGAGACCGAACGGCTCAGCATGCTCATCAATCAGGTCCTGCGAGCCGGCCAGCTGGAAGCCGGACTCAGGATCGGTGAACCCCCCGAAGAGGTCAGCCTCCAAAGCATTCTGCACTCCGCCAAAAAGTCTGCCGTTCTTCTCCACAGGATCGACGAATCACAGATACAGCTCCGTGGTCCTGAGGTCACGATGACCGCAAGCCGCGTCCCTCTCGAAATGATTTTTCGAAACATCATCGACAATGCGGTAAAATACGGCGGCGATCCTCCGGAAGTGATTATTCGCGTGCGGCCAATGAGTCAAAATAAAGTCGCAGTCAGTATTTCTGACAATGGGACCGGGATCCCGCAAAAAATGCGCCACAAAGTTTTTCAGCGCTTCGTGCGTCTTGGAAGAGAGCTGGAACGGCGCAGAAAAGGAACAGGACTGGGACTCTACATCGTGCGAATGTGCCTCAAGGAACTAAACGGAAAGATCCGGATCTCCGGAAACCGCCGAGTTCCAGGCACCACGATCTACGTCCTCCTTCCGATCGCACCGGAATCAAAAAACAAAAACTACCCCCCTTCAGAACCAAATGGGATCAACACAAATGGGATCAACACAAATGGAATCAAATCCAAACGTTAAAAAAGCTCACATTCTGGTCGTCGAGGATGAAGTGAATCTCGCGCTCGGAATGCGCTACACTCTGGAACATGAAAACTTTCAGGTCACCCTCATCCATGACGGAGCACAGGCGCTGGAACAGATCCTGAAAAACGGAAGTGATTTCGACGTCATCGTCCTAGACATCATGCTGCCCAACGTAAACGGTTACACGATCTGTTCTACGGCACGTGAAAACGGGATCTGGACTCCCATCATGTTCCTCTCGGCAAGAACTCTCCCGGAAGATAAAGCCCGCGGTTTCGATGCCGGCGCCAATCAGTACCTCGCCAAACCATTCGAGTTGGAAGAATTCATCGCACGGATCCGTAACATGGTGAAATTCCGCCCTCTTCACGAGGAAAAAAAGGCACCGACTTCCGATCCGGAGACACAAGCGGAGAAAGTTCAGCTTCCAGAGGAACTCACGATCGGAAACGCCGTCGTGAATTTCAACACTCAGGAAGCCAAGATCGGACGAAAAACCGTGAATCTGACCTTTCTCGAGATCTCGCTTCTTAAGTACTTCATCCAGAATGCAAATCGGCTCATCCCAAAGGATGAACTGCTTGAAAAAGTCTGGAAAACTTCCACCGGAATGAATACGAGGGCGCCAGACCAGTTTATTTTGCGTCTCCGCAAGATCTTTGAACCAGATCCGTCCCATCCGAAATATTTTCTGACCTACCGCAATGCCGGATATCGATTTATTCCGGAGGATCCTCCAAAATAGATCCGCGGTAAAAGAAAAGGCCGTTTTGTTCCCAATTTCATGAACAAAACGGCCGGTTTTCAAAAAATCACATCAGGAGCAGCCGCTCGTGGAACCGCACGTGTGGCAGAGATAGCAGCTGCCATTGCGGACCATCACGGAACCGCAGCTGCTGCACGTCGGCGCATCATCCTGAAACCCCTCAAACATGCGTATACGGTCATTTTCGATCTGAAGCTCCGCCTCTTCCTCCTCTTCCTGAAGAACGGCAGTCCCCAGAGAAAGCGGTCCGGAACTCTCGATCAAATTCGCATTCGGCGTCTTGGCGGCACGCATGCGTTCGCGCTCCCGATAAAATTTTTCGACCTGAAGCCCAAATGGGATCTTTTGACCCGCGATCTTTGCCTGTGCAGTTCCATTCATCGGATCCGACGCATTCTTCGGAGCATCTGCGGCCGTACCGACTGTACCGAAAGAGTCTGAAACAGCAGCTTTCGGCATTTCAGAAGCCCCCGAACGTTCCGCCTCTTCCTGAAAAGACTGTGCACCTGCCGACCGGGCGGAACTGTCTCCCTGCGTGTCCTGATCGATGGGAAGGTGAGGCGTCTTTTTCGCAGACTGAAAACCGCTCCCTTCATGAGGCACGCCGTTTTCCTGACCGTCTGCAGGACGATTCAGGAACGTGATCCCCAGCCAGCGGAAAATGTAGTCCACGATGCTCTTCGCGATGCGAATATCCGGATTCTTCGTCGCCCCCATCGGCTCAAAGCGCGTGTGCGAGAATTTGTTCACGTACACTTCAAGCGGCACGCCATACTGGAGACTCATCGAGATCGCCGTCCCGAAGCAGTCCATCAGACCGCCGATCGTGCTTCCCTCTTTAGCCATCGTGATGAAAACTTCGCCCGGGCTGCCGTCCGGATACTGACCGACCGTCACGTACCCCTCATGCCCTGCGATGCTGAATTTGTGCGTGATGGAGGAACGCGTGTCCGGAAGGCGATGCCGACGCGGTTTGTACACGACTTTGGGGGCCGCGTCTTTTTTCTTTTCGTCCTTTTTGTCTTCTTCGCGGGCGGTGGAGAGGACCTGCATCCCCTTGGAGCCGTCCCGGTAGATCGCGACCGCTTTCAGACCCAGTTTCCACGCCTCGATGTATGCGTCGTAAATGTCCTTTTCCGTCGCATCTTTCGGAAGGTTGACCGTCTTGGAGATCGCTCCGGAAAGGAACGGCTGCGCAGCCGCCATCATGCGGATGTGCGCCTGCCACGGAATAAAACGGGTACCATTGCGCGGCTGGAACGCACAGTCGAAGACCGGAAGATGCTCCGGAAGGAGATTCGCGGCGCCTTCGATCGTGTCTTCTTTGTCGATGTACGCCAAGATCGAATCAATGTCTTCCTGACCATATCCCAGACGCTTGAGCGCCAGCGGGACCGTCCGGTTCACCAGTTTCATGAAACCGCCGCCGGCGAGCTGCTTGTACTTGACCAGCGCAATGTCCGGCTCGATCCCCGTAGTGTCGCAGTCCATCATGAAGCTGATCGTCCCAGTCGGCGCGAGCACCGTGGCCTGCGCGTTGCGGAAACCGTACCGTTTGCCGTTGCTCAGAACTTCATCCCAGATCTTGCGGGACCCTTCTCGGAGATAGCGCGGGGCATTGCGGATCTTTTCCACTTCTTCCCAGTGCATTTCCATGACGTGCAGCATATCTTCGCGGTTCTTTTCAAATTCGTCGAACGTTCCGACCGCTCGCGCAAGCTCCACGCTCGTTCGGTTCGCCGCGCCGTGCATGATGGCCGTTACGGCACCGCAGATACCGCGTCCTTCGTCCGAATCGTACGGAAGACCGAGTGCCATGAGAAGACTCCCGATGTTCGAGAATCCAAGTCCGATCGGACGGTATTTGTGGCTGTTCGCTGCGATCTTCTGCGTCGGATAGCTGCCGCGGTCCACGATGATGTCCTGTGCGATGAACATGATCCGGCAGGCTGCCGCAAAACGCTCAATGTTGAGGATCCCCGTCTCTTCATCAAAGAAACGCATCAGGTTGATGCTCGCCAGGTTACACGCGGAATTGTCGAGGAACATGTACTCCGAGCACGGATTCGAGGCATTGATCCGCCCCGATTTCGGGCAGGTGTGCCACCGGTTGATCGTCGTGTCGTACTGAACTCCCGGATCGCCGCAGAGCCACGTTCCCTGCGAGAGTTTCCGAAGAACTTCACGCGCTGGGAAGGAGGGACCGGATCGTGACGGATCGGTGACCCAGTGCGTCTGCCACTCTTTGTCTTCGAGGACTGCGTTCATGAAATCATCCGTCAGGCGCACAGAGAGATTGGCGTTCTGGAACATGGTGGAACTGTACGCACCGTCGTAGTCGTATCCGTTCGCCATGAGCAGCTTTGCCTTCGCTTCTTCCTTCACCTTGCATTCGATGAAGTCCATGATGTCCGGATGCCAGACCTTGAGAGACTGCATTTTGGCCGCACGGCGCGTCTTTCCGCCGGATTTCACGACGGCTGCGATCTGATCGTAGACACGCATAAAGGAAAGCGGCCCGGATGGACGTCCGCCGCCGGAGAGCTTTTCGCGGCAGCTGCGGAGCGTCGAGAGGTCCGTGCCCGTGCCGGAACCGAATTTGAAGAGCATCGCTTCACTGCGGGCCAGCTCCATGATGTCTTCCATGTTGTCTTCAACGCTCTGGATGAAACAGGCGGACCCCTGCGGATACTCGTAAGAATTTTCCGGCTGTTCGATCCTCTTCGTTTCACGGTTCCACGCCCAGTTGCACTGCGCCCCCTGAATGTGGTACTGCGTGAAAAGCCCGACGTTGAACCAGACCGGACTGTTGAACGCCGTCATCTGATGAAGTGAAAGATACGTCAGCTCGCGATAGAAATTCTCCGCGTCCGTCTCCGACGCAAAGTATCCGTCTTCCATCCCCCAATCCGTGATCGTGCGGGTCACACGATGGATCAGCTGCCGAACGCTGTGCTCTCGCTGTGATGTGCCGTTTTCACCAAAGAAATACTTGCTCGCAACGACATTCGTAGCCAGCTGGCTCCACTGGACCGGAAATTCGCAGTTCTTCTGCTCAAAAATGAGCTCCCCTTTGTCGCCCTTGATCTGAGCCGTCCGTAGGTCCCACGTCACTGTATCGAATGGATCTGCGACGTCCTCAGGACAAAATACGGGCAAAATATGAAGTTTGGAAACGATAGAATCCTGCAAAGGGACCTGCGACATGAAAAACTCCTGATTTTTATGGTCTCCGCCGAAACGGGAAATTCCTGTTCGAATTCTGCAGTTCGTCGCCGCTCGCCATTCCAAAGGTAGTTACTGTCTGCTTCATGAAAACAGACCCCCAAAACCTGAAAGGCTGCGAAAACGTCTTCTGCCCCCCTGCCGAAGCCGACCGGATGCCGAATTGGAACGGTTCGAATTTTGCCGGCAACCAAACCCCTAAAATCAAGATATTGTATTGCCGAGCGCACAAAATACTATATCGTGTTAATTGAGGTGAGTAGTTTACCATTTATTTGCGTTTTCGTCAAGTGGCCCTGAAAAAATGGTGTTTCTATCGTAAATTCAAGTGGCAAATGATTTTTAGAAACTATAATCTAAGTTTCCGAAACAAAAGGATGGTGCGGCTCAGATCCTTGATTTTAAGGGACTTAACTTCATTAAAAGAGCAATTTCCCGTTTCTGAAATTTTAAAAAAAACGCAGAAAATATTTTATTCTCCTTCCTAGAAGAAAGCGAAAAATTTTCTCTGAATCGAAAAAAATAAAAATTCTGAAAGTTGTCACAGAACAGCACTTCTGTGCCCATGTCTTGTGTGAATGTATTTGAATTGAGAAAAATATGCACCATATATTGTGTTTTGTCTGGGATGAGAAATTTCCTCTGGATGATTTTTACAAAACTAGACAGGAAAAATAGACAAAGTACGCAGACCTTTCAGTGCTTTGGAAAATAATTTTGAAAATTTCAGAAAATCTTCAGGACGGTCACTAAAAATGAATGGCTATGAAAACGGTTTCTTATTTGCAAAAAAACGAACGTAAACATTCAAGGTTTTTTAGGCAGTTTCTTTGTTTCGGTCTCTTAGAGATCCGAAAGTGAACGGCCTTGAATATCGGCAAAATTGCCGATATTTGACGCGCTTTTGAAAGTTTTGGCAATTTTGCCAAGATGGTCTATGCCAAGGGCTCTTTTGCGGCTCACTTCTTTCTTCCTCCCTCCCGGTCATACTGCAGTCGTTTTTCAAGGCAGATATTTATTCACATTTTGTTCTCTTTTCTCCTCTTTTGTTCTCTTTTCTCCTCTTTTCTCCTCTTTTTTTATTCTTTGCCTTGACGCGGAACTCGAGAAAATGTATACTGTGCGAAAAGAGCGGATCTTATTGAAACGGTCCCCGCGATTTGAAATTCCAAGGAGAACGAAAATGAGTAAAATCGAAGTCAATGCGGTCAGTAGGCCGTCCGGGTTCCCGCTGCAAAAGCTGACGGCAGTGCTGATTCTGTTTTTTTCGATTTTTTTGAGCGGCCGATCTGTCGTTTCCGCCTTAGAGAGTTCGCTTCCGGGAGCGGAATATGATTGGGGCGTGCTTCTTCTGAGGGACGGTAAACATGAGGAGGCGCGGAAGAAGTTTGAGTCCGAATTCCGCGGCAGTTTCAAGATCGCGACGGAGCGGTGGCTCGATTCGATCTGCATTTCTGCGATGCTTGGCGAAACGCACTACCAGATGGGCAATCATGCGGAGGCGCTTGAGTGTTTCAACACCGCCCTTCGGCTTTCCATTCAGTACTCGGATTGGCTGACGCTGGTCCAAAACGTCCCGAATCCCGGAATGTTCACGCTCCAACCGGTCCCGTGGGGCGACCCGAATCCTGGACGCGGTCTGCTTCACATCCCGGAGAAGTTTTCGATCCTTTTTGGCGATCTGAACTACGGAACGACCTACCGGACTGGCGGAGTGGCGGTCCCTCCGTCTCTGAAATCGATCCGAGGTCCGGAGATCGTGCGATGCACCATGCTTGCGATCCGGCGGCGCGCGGAGCTTCTTGGACCTCTGGGAGCCGGAGATGATCTGACGTCCGAACTGATGACGCGTCTTGGCCAAACGCAGCGTTCGCTTGCCGGAACGTGGTTTCAGGCGTGGCTGGAGATGGAGATCGGATTCTGTCATTTGGCGCTCGGCAAGACAGATGACGCGGCACAGTCGCTCATGCGCGGAGCGAGCATTAATGGAAATGCGCATCTTTTTACGCCGCTGGCATACATTGAGCTTGGCAGGCTTCAGATGAAAGCGGGAAACTACGACAAAGCGTACGCACTGTTCCTGGATGCCGCGACGATCGCGTACTACTATGAGGACGTCGAGAGCATGACGGAGGCCTTTGAAGAGCTTGCGTGTGCTTATTTTCAGAAAGATCCGCAGGTCATCTGTCCGTCTCTTGCCCGGGCGGCGGAGTGGGCGCGTTCGGAAAAGCTGGCGTATCTTTATGCGACGCTTCAGGCACTGCGAGCTGACGATTTCATGCGTTTTCATCAGGCAAGACCGGCGATGGAGTGTCTGGTACTTGCGGAAAAAACGATTGGAAAGCGTTCTATTTCCATGGGGCGTCTCGGAGCGGCTCTGCACTATCTGCGTGCCCGGATCGCATTTCTGGATCCCTCGCCGAATTCCCAGCAGCTCGGCATGATGTCTCTGATGCAGGCGATGAGGTTCATGCAGAAAGGGGCGGTCTGGAATTTCCACATCCAGCAAGTCGATTTCCGCCTGCTCAACGGGCAGATCACGGCACGAAAGGCGCTGGAAGCGTACGAACTCCTGCTTCGTGAACCAACGGCAGGCGACTGGTCCATGGATCCGATGGAATCGCTGGCGGTCACCATGACGCCGAGACCTGGAACGTGGGAGAATTACTTCCTCTGCGCCGTCGAGATGGAACGCAAGGATACCGCGCTGGAGATCTCGGAAAAAGCGCGGCGGGCGGCGTACCTGCAGACGCTGGATCTCGGAGGGAGGATACACTCGCTGCGCCTTCTGCTTGAATCTCCGGAAAGTGATCTGACGGTGCAGCAGCTTCAAAGAAAACGTGACATTCTGACGGAGTATCCGATCTACGAGCAAAGTTCGAAGGAAGTGCGCGAGCTGCAAATGAAGGTACGTCAAATGAGCCTTCCAGTCACGGAGCGTGAGGAGGGGGTCGAGCTGACGCAGACGTTAGGGAAGATCGCGGAACTAACGCGGCAGCAGGAAGCCGTCCTCAGCGCGATGGTGCTTGACCGGCGGGTCATCGACGTCGTTTTCCCAAAAGTGCGTACGTGCGAAGAGATCCAGGCGTCTTTGCCGAAAGGAGAGGCGATGCTCGTTTACTACGCTGCGCGAAATCAGCTTTTCCTCTTTCTTCTGAACCGCGAACGCCTCGCAATGTGGAAGATCGTGGATTCAGGCGCCGGAGCAGGAAGTGCGCGGAAAAACAAAGCGGCCGGAAATGTCCTTACGTCGCTTCAGACCAATTTCGTTTCGATGCTGAAGGAAATGGGATTGGGAGCCGGAAATATTCGGCCGGAGAGCTTTGAGGAAACGAAGTGGAAAACGGCGTCGCAGCGGGTCATGGCGGATCTGACGAAGAATTCTCAGGCCGATTTCTCACGCGCAGACTTTGACTCACTGGTGATCGTACCGGACCGGTTTGCGTGGTACATTCCGTTTGAAGCGCTTCAGATCCAAACGGCGAACGGTCCGCGTCCGACCATTGCGCAGTTCGCAGTCCGATACGCACCGATGGCATCGCTCGGAACACCGTGGAAACGGACGCAGCTGCCGAAATCCCCGTATACGCTCATCGCGGCAGGCAAAAATGCGCCGGGATCCAAAGTGCAGGACCGCCTTGAAAAGACGCTGGAACGGCCGGTACTTTTTGAAGAAAAGAGCTACGGCGGGATCCTGCCGGGAACACCGGGGACCGCGTCGTCGATCTATGCCGCAATGTTCGACAAAATGCTCGTTTTCCAAGACCTGCGCAATGACGAAGGGGCGGCGTTCCAGATTTTTCCGATGGGGCTGGACTACGGCGTGAAGGAAGGATCGCTCGGTTACTGGTTCCTTCTTCCGTACGGAGCGCCGCGGCTCGTGGTGCTTCCGGGGATGCGAACGCAGTGTGAGTCGCTCCTCAAAAAATCAGCGAAACGCACGGGAACAGCCTCTCGTCAAACGGCCGTTCCGGGACAGGAATTTTTCCTCACGAGCATGGCGTTTCTTGCAAACGGAAGCGACACGGTAGTCCTGCCGCGCTGGAATCTTGAAGGAACCGCCCCCTGGCGGCTTGCGACGCATTTCCTGACGCAGCTGCCGGAAAATGAAAACTCCGCACAGGCATGGAGAAAGGCGGTTTTGAAATTTGCATCGTCGGAGATCCGGCCAGAAGCAGAACCCCGAATCGCAAAAGGAGATGAACTGAAGTCGATCTCCTGCTCTCATCCATTTTTCTGGGCTGGGTATGTGCTCATCGACAGCGGGTCGGGGTCTCTGAAGACGCGGGAGGCTTTCAGAAGAGAGGAGACGGCAGAGGGCGTCCGAGGAAAGGCGGTCGGAGATCCGGTTGGGAATGCAGACGGGATCCCTGCGCGTCCGCGAGCCGAAGAGGAGGCCAACGCACCTGCAAGACGTCCGCTTCCTCTGGAAGATAGTGAGAAAAACGCACCCGATGCGGAAACGGATCCTGAAGAAGCTCCGGCGGTGAATGGACCGCTGGCTCCGCTTCCTCCGATGGGCGGGACGCTTCCGGAGTCTGACAAAAAGTCCGTTCCCATTCCGCCAATGGGAGGCGCGCTCCCACTGGAGTAGCGGATATTCCGACACGTGCGTATCATTTTACCATGAAAAACGCAGATTTTTAAACACGAAAAGCACGAAAAAACGCGGAGCTCGCGAAATATTTTTAAAAGCAATTTCGTGCTTTTTCGTGTTTTCCGTGAAATTCGCGTCAGGAAGATTTCCCATTCTTTTTAGTGTGCTTCTGTGCTGATCCTGTGCTCTCAGTGGTAAAACGGTAGCCCATACGAAAACTCCCCCGCAGCCGAAACCATGGGGGAGTTTTTCCGTTTTTCGTCAAAACACGGAGTTCATTTTTTCAGGGACTCCGTTTTGGGTAAAGATCCTAGCGCAGGACGATGCTGTTGCTCGGATTGTAGTTGGCGGAGATGGAGGTCGGATCTGCTTCGGGAAGGATGGAGGCATCCACTTCTTCCTCTTTGTCTTCCGTGATGGAAGCCGGGGTCAGGACGTCCATTTCATCTTCGAGGCTCGTGGTGGCTTCGGGAGCCGGAGCAGTTTCCGCGTCTGCAGCGGGGGTCGCAGTGCCTTCCGCCGGAGCGCAGGCCGGTTCTTCTGCTTCGCAGCCGCAAGCCGGAGCAGCTTCACAGCCGCAGGAGGCTTCGCAAGCCGGAGCACAGCAGTCATTGGAACCGAACAGGGTACGAAGGATGCCTTTCATCGCCGCGCCGGGACGAATGCGATTCGGGACACAAACTTCAACTTCGCCGCAATATCCGCTGCGGGCAGCCAGACGGCAGGCTTCACGAGCATCTGCTTCCGCTTTGCACTGGGCGATGTTGGCCTGCATGGTGCAGCGCAGGTTTGCGAGCTTGCAGCCGGCCATCTGGATATCGTAGTCGAGCTGGCAGGCAGCGATCTGCAGGTCGCATTTGATCTGACGGAACAGAGAGATCAGCGGACGGCACGGAGCGCAGCAGGGCGTGCACGGAGTGCAGGCCGGAGCGCAGGCCGGAGCGCAAACAGGTGCACAGACCGGTTTGCAGACCGGTTTGCAGACCGGAGCACACGGCGTGCAGGCCGGTTCGACAGCTTCCGGAGCACAGGCCGGTTCAGCAGCTTCCGGAGCACAAGCCGGAGCGCAAACGGGCGCGCAGACCGGTTTCACGATGAATTTCTTGCAGGCCGGAACACAAACTGGTTTGCAGACGGGTTTGCACGGAACGCAGACAGGCTTGCAAACGGGTTTGCAGAGTTTACGGGCCGGTTTGCACGGAGTGCAGGCCGGTTTGCACGGTTCACAGGCCGGTTTGCACGGTTCACAGGCCGGTTTGCACGGTTCACAGGCCGGTTTGCACGGTTCACAAGCCGGTTTGCACGGTTCACAAGCCGGTTTGCACGGTTCACAAGCCGGTTTGCACGGTTCACAAGCCGGTTTGCAGGCCGGAACACACGGACGGCAGCGCACGCCAGTGAAAAGGTCGCACTTCGGACGAACACAAACGACCTGGACACACGGAGTACAGGCGTTGCTGGAGGTGTCCACGGCTTCGCAGGCACTCTGGGCAAACAACGGGGCAGTCATCATCGCGCCCAGCATGACGAGCGCGGAAACGATTGATTTGGCTTTCATTGAATTTCTCCCTAAATTATTTTTGGATCCTGTCTCTTTCTTTTCACCGAATCGGTCGTGAAAAAAATCCTTTTAACTGAAAAAGCAAGATCATTCCGTTTTGACCGGAAACACTCCTTTATTTCACAAACCGGTCAAAAAGCTGCTTCGGGAAATATAACGATCCTCCCGAAAACACAAAATATATCGGAGACAGCTCTCGTTATCTTGAGTGAATAATCCGCACAGGCGGTATGACTCTTACGTCCGAAATTTGATGGTATGTATTGGATGTTTCGGTTCTAGAAGATAGGTAAAATGTATGCCTTTCGAAAAATCGTCAAAGTTGACTCATTTTAAAGCTCTATAAACTCAAAAGGTTAAACTTTAACGGTTAGGTAAATTTAACTGCCGCAGTGTATGAAAAGAAAAATTTTAAATTTTTTTAATTTTTTTTGCGGGATACCTTGTGTGTTTTGAAATTTTTCTATATGATTAGAATAAATAGGGGAGATTTTGGTTTTGGCAAAAATTTCCCACTGTGTGGAAATTAATTTTATTGTTTTGTTTTTTCACGGTCAAATTTTATCATGTTTTACTTTCGCAAGTTTCGGGAGTTGAGTTTTTCATTCCGTCTGTTTGCATTTTGTATTGCCATTTCCAGCCTGCCGGAGTTTCCGAAGAGCTTTTATGCCGGAAACTTTCATGCCGGTACAGTTTACGCACAGGATCCCGGCTCGATCTCCGGTCCGCACTTGGATATTTTGACGCCGCAGCCGAGCGGTCAGTCTTTTCTGGCGCGCTTTTATCGAGAAAATGCCGATTCGGTCGTCTACATAACGGGGATCAACGTACAGCCGGAGGAGAAATCGACAGATGAATTCTTCACTCCTCCGGAAGGTACGAAAGACGAAAATACGGTCGGGACTGGGTTCATTCTGCATGAGTCCGGATACGCGGTCACGAACGCACACGCCGTCACGCGTACGCTTCTTCCGGAAGTGGAGCTGAAAGACGGAACGAGCTGTCCTGCCGAGGTCGCGGCATTGATTCCAAGTGAGGATCTGGCACTTTTGCGTTTCACACCGCCGAAAGCACTTTCAGCCGTAAAGATCGAACCGGATCCGACACTTGCCGTTGGAGACACGATCGTGACGATCGGCTGTCCGCACGGTCTGAAGTACACACTTGGGTACGGGATCATTTCAGCCCAGAACCGCAGTACGGTCGTGACGGACATTCCAGGGCTTGTCCTTCGCGGACTTCTTCAGACCGATGCTCCGATCAATCCGGGCAGTTCCGGCGGTCCGTGGTTCAATCTTTCCGGTAATGTCGTAGGAATGACGGTCTCAAAGCGCGGGGATTCCGACAATATTTCGTTTGGGATCTCGCTGGAAACGATCCATTACCAGTTCCCGAAAATGCTTCATCGGGCAGTTTGCCAGCAGTGGGAGCTTCCCTTTCAGGCGGAAGGAAACCGAAAGCCGGTACGACACCATGCACGCATCGGACAGATCGACGCTTCTGCGGCGGAAAAACTGGGACTGAAGCAGGGTGACGTCATTTTATCCGTGAATGGGATGGAGATCCTGAATCCGATCGATCTCTATCTTGCGCTGCTTGAGTGCAAAACAGGAGACGAGGTCGTTCTGACAGTGGCACCGGAAGCAGCAGAACTGGCTTGGTCGGCGAAGTTTCTGGATAAAGGCGAGGGGAAAAATCTCATAAAGCTGCCGGCAGCTCTGTTTGAACGCACGTTCTCAGAATTGCTCCACTCGCAAAGTACGGCAGGAACGGAAAGTTCAGAGGCCTTACCGTATCCGGCAGAGGTGCGGGAGTGCCGTTTCCGCCTCGAACCGCGCCGAACACCTGAAATGTTTCCGCTTACGGAGGATCGGCTTTTCATGAAAGTTCGCGCCATTACGCCGGAAGAACAGAAAAAATTCAATCTGCGAGTTCCCAAAGCGGTGATGATCCAGGAAGTTGATCAGGAAAAATATGGAAAACTCAAGCACGCTCCGCGTCCTGGGGATCTGCTTGCCCGGGTGAATTTCGAGCGGCCCGATTCGCCGGAGAAACTGGAAGAGATTCTTGAAAACACGTCGGAAAATGCGAATTTTCAGATCGTGATCCTGCGGCGAAGCGAGGTGGATGGAAAGGCGGAACTGACGCGCATCGACATCAACAATTGGAAACCCTGAACCGTTCCGAGTGTTGCTCGCTCTTTTTCACGAAACCGTCCGGCAAAAAATCTTCAGAAAAAAAGACGGAATGCCGGCGGTTCGTGAGAGCCGTTTCAAAAAACAAGCGGTAAGGAGAAATATTTTAAGGTTTCCCCAACTGCGATTCCCAGAAAACGGATCCTCTTGGATCGTTCTGCATGCATAAATATCTCCCAAATCCCCCACTCTCCCAAAAACTGTCCTCAAAGTAAGAAAATCTGGATTTTTTGTAAAAATTTATACAATCGGAACATTTTAACTTTTGGATGGAAAAAATTCTACCGATGGATAAAAATACAAAAGCTGGAAGATTTTTTATTTTCCGGCAGATTTCGTATTCCGGATCTCATTGACCTTCGGAACGTTCACTTTCATTGCAAAATGAACGGCGCAGGACGCGCGGATGTTCCAGGAAAAAGGAAACGGATTTCCATTTTATGAATCAGATTTACGAAAGGTGACAAGATGCTCCGAAATTTGTCATTCTGCAAAAATCCAGTCAGCCGTCCCGTTTTGCGGCGTTCGCTCGTACTGAGCGCAGCGGTGCTCCTTGCAGCCGGCTGTAAAGTTGGTCCCGATTATGTTGCTCCTCCTGCTCCGAAAGTTCAGTCGGACTGGTCGGCCAAAACGGCAGAGATCGCACAGGGCGTCGCCCCGGAATCGGCACGCGTCCACAATGAACTTCCCGCACTGGACGATTGGTGGACGGTCTTTCACGACGAGACGCTGAACCTCCTGCTCAAGACGGTAAACGAACAGAATCTTGACATCAAGATGGCTGCACAGCGCATTTACCAGGCGGAGATGGACTACCGCTACGCTCGCGGCGACCTCTTCCCGAAACTCGGTACAGATGCCGCATTCGGACGTCAGATGCAGCCGGGATTTGAAGGGGGACCGAAACACACTTACGGTTCGTCTTGGAACTGGGAAATTGCCGCTGCAAGTTGGGAAGTGGACGTTTTCGGTCAGCTGAAACGCTACATGGAAGCGTATGATGCGGCATGGCAGGCGACTGCGGAAGATCTGAATAATGTGAAGGTCCTCCTCCTGGCCGAAGCTGCCCGAACGTACATCAATGCACGTCTGGCACAGGAAGAAGAACGTATCGCGCTGGCAGACATCCAAGCACAGGAAACGTACCTCGAAAAGATCGTAGCGCGTAAAGAAGTCGGTAAAGACAGCGACGTGGAACTCGTTCAGACGCAGGCCAACTTGGCGACGGTGAAGGCGAGTCTTCCGAAGATCCAGTACGCTTTCAACGAATGCGTGAACCGTCTTGCGACGCTCATGGGCGCTTCTCCGGAAACGGTGCGCGAGATCCTGCTTCGAAACGAATCGTTCATTCCGAACGCTCCGGATGCGGTCGCCGTCGGTATTCCGGCAGACATTTTGCGCCGCCGTCCTGATATTCGCGCTCTGGAACGCCGTCTTGCTCAGCAGACCGCTCTGGTCGGTGCCGT
>SUVI01000081.1:7011-17891 GCA_015062085.1 Planctomycetaceae bacterium | reverse complement strand
TTCCGTCACGCTGTCGGGGATCTCGACTGTTCCGATCCCGCTGCTGCCGGCAAACGCTTCGTCACCAATGTACGTCAGGTTTGGCGGGAGTTTCAGCGGCGCGAATTTGCACGCATGGGAAAACGCTTTCGCTTCGATCCGAACGAGCGTTGCGGGAAGCTCCAGTTCCTGAAGTTCACAGCCGAAAAACGCGGACTTTCCGATCCGTCTCAGATTCCTGGGCAGTCGAACAGAACGAAGGCCGCAAGACATGAACGTACTGTCTTCGATCTCGGTCACTCCGTCGGGAATAGTGATAGAAGCGAGGCTCGTGCATTCAAGAAAAGCCCCACAGCCGATGTGCGTGACGGTCGACGGAATGTTTACGGAAACGAGACTGGGGCAGGCCATGAACGCACCGTTTCCAATGTGCGTAAGTCCCTCCGGAAGCGTAACGGACGTGAGCCGTTCGCATTCGTAAAACGCATTCTCCGCGATGCGCGTCACACCCTCCGGAACGACGTAGTGTCCAGAATAGCTGCTCGAAACTCCGATCAGCGTTTTGCCGTCTTCGGAAAACACGCCTGCGGTTTGAGTGTCGGTATCCTGTGTTTCCTGCGCAAACGCGGCCGAGTACGTGAACGGAGCCCCAAGCGCGGCGAAAAGCAGGAAAAAGACGGTTGGAAGGCTGCGCGAGATCCTGAAAATACGGCAAAACATAAAATTTTCCCTTTCATGAGCAGAAATTTCTGATCGTTCCAGACAGCCTCGAAAAACGATTTTCAGACAAAGCTGTTGTCACTGTAGATCTCATTATAGCAAAGGGAAAACGCGTTGTCAAGGAGTTTGGGCGTGAGAAGAACTTTTTTCCAAAAAATGTCAAAATTTGAAATCAACTCCACTTGAAATTTTTTCAATATTCATTATCATGGAGATCGTTTCGTGTTTTGAGATAAAAAAGAGGTACAAAAAGTCGCAAACGCGGGTTTTTCTTCGTGGATAAAAGGGACGATCGACTGGAAAGACCAGACGTGCGACTGTGCCGTTTCGCGGCACTTCGACGAACCGCAGGAAAGTGGGGGCCAATTAAACGAAACGGGGCTAAAATCTCGCGAAAATGAGCTAGAGCCATGCAGAATCACCACAAACATACAACGCGATGATTCAAATTCCTGGATCCATCCTGAAATCTGGATATTGTATCATCGCGCTGGAAAATTCAGTGTTTTTCGAGGTTGATCTCTACAAGATCCTGTCGCCCCAGAATGCTAAGGAGACGTCCTGGCAGCCTCCCTCTTTGGCCCAGATGAGCCGCGGGCGGATCAGCGGTTCGTCGAGGCGGCTTGAGACATGCCCCCGTTTGTGAGCAAGTTCCCATAGATGGCCAAATACGATGCGTTTGGGTTTGACGGTCTCCACAGCCTTACGTGTGTCGATCCCGCAGCCTGGGAAGAACAGCCACAGGTCAGGACGCCCCCAGACGGTTACAAGTTTCGGTTCCGTGCCGCGGCCGCTGTCGCCTGTATGGTAGAGGATGAAGTCGCCGATCTTGATCTCAAACGCCGTCGTAAAGTCGATCAGTCTGGGATTATGGTCGATGAGTGAAGTGCGGATCTCCACGTCCCGGAGCTTGAACGTCTTCACGCCGTGCACAAGACCGCATTCCTTCGCGCCGTTATTCTCAAGGAAGTTGGAGATGACCGTCTTTCCCGCACCGTCCATCGCATCGTAGAGATCCTGCCGCCAGTGGTCGCCGTGGTTGTGGGTGATGAGCGCAAAGTCGAGCAGCGGAGCGAACTCGACCGCCCGCCGGTGAACAAGGTCGATGGAGAAAAGCGACTCGCGCGTCTTGACGATGTACCCCATGTTGTACACGCTCCAGACGGCAGGCGTATCGCCCGTCACGACCGTTTCTTTTGCCTCCCGCATCACTTTTTCGAATGCCGCCTCCAGCTTCTCCAGCGACACCAGCCCCCGGGTATTGCCGTCGATGAGGTATGCCATGTATTCCTCCGGCGCGACGAGTTCCGTCTCGCGGTCCCATACGGCAATCGCATCTTCGGAAATTTCTTTGCCTTGCGTATTCTTCTTTGCCATGATGGAGGACATCAGCGCCGCCGCACCGACCGAACCGATAAATTCACGTCTGTTCATTTTTATCTCCCTAAAGGCCGCCTTGAAAAATTACCGTTTTTTACAAAAAATCATCCAACAAAAAGGTATTTTAGCATAAAAAGATCGCCAAGTCAAGGAGTTTGAGCGCGAAAAGAACTTTTTTTCCATATTCATTATCATGGAGATCGTTTCGTGTTTTGAGATAAAAAAGAGGTATAAAAAGCAGCGTGACTGCCGTAGATCACGAGTCCGCGGCCGTGTCGAGCACGTGTTCGGCATCATGAGCAAACTGGCGCATGAGAGCCGAATGATCTTCACGAAAGGCCTCTGCCGCGCGGAAGTCAAGATCTGCCTGAAAAACTTGATGTACGATCAGTGCCGCATCGCCTCCCTTCGGCAAATTCGGGGGATTTTATGTGCAGATTTGACAAAGTACGGTAAATTTCGAGAAATTTTCCATGAAATTATGACGTGCGATGAGCTAAATTCCTGAATTTAGCCTGAAATTTGGATTTTGTATCATCATGTTGTAAAATTGGGTTTTTTCGAGGTTCCGAAATTTTGAGGAGCGGATCCTGTGCAAGGTACAGATACTTCTGCACGGGATCTGCTCTCGAAGATCCACCCCAACTCCTTGATGAACGTTCATTTAAGGAGTTGGAATTGATGGAATAGGAGTGGAACCGTATTTCTGATGGGCTGAAACCTTTCCAGATCCGATTTCCAGGATCAAAATGATCGCTCTGCCTAAGAGCGAAGAGCGCGTTTTTTCGTCACACACAGCGAGACCGGAAGCTGATGTTCTTCTGGTCTCGTTTTTTCTTGCTGTTTCCTGCGCAAAAACCGACTTTTGGCGAGCTGTCAGCGGGAACGTTCCACTTCCAGGATCGTTTCGCAGTTTCCGTCCTCAAGGAATTTTCCGACGAAGGTCTCCGAGTTCAGATTGTGTCCGAGTACGGAACGATTGCACGATTCGGCCAAAGAACGGAAGATCAGCCACTGGGATTCACCCGTCTGCACGCGGAATCCGGCAGCGCGGTACGGCGGAATGTTCTGCAGCTTTTCCCCGACGCAGAGTCTTCTCCATGTGCGAGCCAACGGGATCCGTTTGGCATCCAGATCCAGGAAGACGGGGAGGTAGAGGGCACTGTGGTCCGACGCGCTCGTGACGCAGAATCCGTTTTCCCGCACTTCCAGTCCAGTTCCTTGGGAAAGTTCTTCTCTCCATTCAGGCAGCGAAAGCGGCAGGAAGGTTCCCGCCCCTCCGTTTGGGAAGGAAACAAAATGCTCTAGTGCGGGTTTGTTTTCCTCTACGCTTAACCCCGGCATGAGCGGAAAACGGGTCGTCCAGCACAATTTCCCGCGCGATACGGAACTGCCGGTAAATCCATCACGGGAAAGCGCATCGGCAAAAAGAAGAAAATTCTCCTCTTTGGCGAGTAAGATCTGACGCTGAAGCGTGAAATTCGCAGAAAGTTCCAGTTCGAGCTCCAGATAATCAGCCAATTCGGTGGTATGCCAAAAAAGCTGGGTCCATTCGCTGACCGGACGCAGTTCCTTGCCGTTCCACTGTCCGCGAAACGCCCAATCTCCGGAAAGCATCGGCAGTTTACGGCTGAGGACTTCCAGACGCGGCATCGCTCCGCCCCAAGAGATGACGGCTCCAGTTCGTGAGTGCCAATTTTTCTGGAGGATCGCCGTTTTCCCCCACGGGGAGATGAGCGAAGGGACCGGCAGTTCGTTTGCCTTGCGGTCCGCATTCTTGATCTTCATGTCCGGTAAGATCGCGACGGCGAGTTTTTTGTCTTCCCGATCGGAATCGAGACGGAGTGCGGCGATAAAAAGTTCCGGGCACCAGAATGCGTTTTTTTCATCACCGCGGCTGAAGACCAGTGAGCCGTCGGGACGGGTGAGGTAAATGAGCTGACGGACCATCCATTCGAAATTGGAGCGTGCATTTTCGTCGAAGATCTCAAGCTGTATTCCATTCCCATTTTCTCCGTCATCTTCCAAAAGAGCCAACTCGAGCCATCTGGCACGGACCCATGAGGCTGCAAAGATCCTGAAGATCGGCATGAGATCCGCTCTCGGCATTCCGGCCCCGTCCAGCAAAAGGTCGAGAGACTCTGAAATGACACGTTTTGCCTGCTTTCGGAGTTTCTTCTCGCGCTGAAGTTTTTTCGATCCGGTGTTTTTGGTATTTTTGCGAGATGAGCCCGGAGCTGCGGCGTTCCAGATCGCTTTTCCGAAATGGAGCTGGTACGCCAGTGTGAGCGCGAGTTCTCCGGCAAGCAGAAGGGCGGGGAGCGGATCCCGATCGAGACAGAGTGCGGCAGCCTCGTAAGTCAGCTGCTCCAGTTCGTCAAAAAGCGCTTCCGTCTCCATGGGGCCCAGGATACCGCAGACCGTGAGCGTTTCGAGTGCTCGTGCCGCAGCGAGAATGGGGAACGCACCGGGAAGACGCATTTCCGGACGCATGGAGAAGTTCAAGCCCTCGCGCAGCCGGTTCGCTTCCAGGAAGGGACGCAATGTTTCAGGAAGTCTATCCTGCCATGCGGAAGACGCTTCTGAATTTTCTAATGCCGTAAGCTGAAAGAGTGCGTAGATCGTTTTTCGCAGTGATTCTTTCTGTTCCAGAAATGCTTCCCCAAAGAACGTCTCGCACCACGGAACTCCCCACAAAACGTGCGGCGTAACGCCTGAGCGAGTCTGAAAAAGCAGATCCGGCGAAATGTACGGCATAAAAAACTCCTTTTTGGAAAAAATCTTCATCTTTTTGGGGATCCCCCATTCCATTTTTCTGCATTTCAGTATATCATAAAATGAAAACTAGGTAGAGGGCAATTCCAGGAGATTTTTGATGAAAAACCAGATTTTATTCCGAAAAAAGTGCGTTTCGGCATTTCGGCGACTCTTTTTCTCGATTTTTGAATGCCGTCAGAGCGTTTCTTCTGTCCCCATGCAAGACGGAACTGTTCACGGTACCTTGCGGATCAGTGAATTGTGGGCCGTGCGCCGAATGTGCGAAAACCCCGTGTCTTGGGAAAGACGAGTCTCCTTCTCGTTTTCCAGTTTCGTTCTCCTGAATGCGGTACTGTTTCTTTGTTTCACGACAGGCTGCGGAAATGGAGAAACAGGATCGCTATCCAAAGAAACTGGCTCTGACGCTGTTTCTGCTGAGATCGCGACTCCGGGAGTTTCAGATCCGGGAGTTTCAGATCCGGGAGTTTCAGATCCGGGAGTTTCAGAAACACAGTCTGCGGCGGAGCAGGTCTTACAAAATGATGAAGATTTGGAAAATTCTAAGCAGGCGGCCCCCCTCCAGAATGAGGAAAAGGCGGACCGTACGGCAGAAGAGGGGGAGTTCTCTTTTGAATTTGGTGAAGAATTCGTGTCTGAAGAGGGGGAACTCGCTTCAGGGGAAAAGGAAGGGGAGATCTCGCAGGAAGAGCTGGATAAATATATTGAGGATGAGGAGTACATGTTTGAGCCTCTGGCGCTCGGTGATCCTATTTTCGAGAACGTTTCTGAACTGGTCCGCTTTCATCCGGAGAAACCGATCTGGGTCGATAAAAAACGTGAAAATGTCGTTCTCCAGGGATGGGTCTGCCAGAAAAGAGCGATGTTGGAATTCTTCCTTTGCCAGGGGACCGGCGGGATCCGGACGTTTCCTTACGAGGATGAAACGGGGAAACCTGCCACGATGCTAATGTTCAACGGAACGAAGTGCCATGAATCCGTGCTCTGTGCGGATGTGCCGGGGCATTTCATTCACACGGCACTGCTTGCGCTTGGAGCGGAACCGGGAAAGCCGGTCCAGTTTCATCCGGAATTTGTCCCGCCGACCGGAGATGAGATCGAGATCCTCGTTCGCTGGAAGGATGAGGACGGCAACACGGTCGAGAAACGGGGGCAGGAACTCATCGCGGATTCGGACGGAAATGTCATGCAGGTGCCGTGGGTCTTTGCCGGAAGTCTTTTCTACGAAGACGGTGAGGGAAATCGTCGGTACGCTGCCGAAATGGAAGGGGAATTCATTGGTGTCTCCAACTTCCCAAGCTGCATTCTCGATATTCCGCAAGCAAGCTCCAGCTCGAATGAATCGCTCGTTTATGTCGCGAATGCAGAGACTCTTCCTGAGCGCGGTACGCCCGTGACTGTCATCCTCCGTAAAACGAAGAAAGAGGGGGAACTTGAAGACGCGGTGGTAAATGAAAATGCTCCGGGAATGGAGGAGTAGAAGGACGGAAGACGGAACGGTTTTGAGGGGGGCGAGCCTGAAAAGAGGGCCTGAACGAGGAGTTTTCAGGGAATTTTACTTTTTTTGGAAAATTTTTTAAAAAATGACGCGGACCCCCTTGACGAATTTTTCTTTTGTGGTATAGTATTGCACATGATTGATGAGTGAAACACAAAACACTCAACGATCAAACCAATCGCGGAAATGGCGGAATTGGTAGACGCGCCAGGTTGAGGGCCTGGTGAAAGCTAATTTCATGCAGGTTCAAGTCCTGTTTTCCGCACTGACCCGTTTCGAGTTTTCGAAGCGGGTTTTTTCTTTTCTTGCTTAAATTTAAGCTGTTTTGGCGAATTTCATGAATTCCTGGAGAAATGGCTTTTTCTTGTGTGCTTCTCGAGGAAATGGTGAGCAGCGTTTCATGGTGCGGATCTGCACGCCGGAGCTCCGCGGGATGAAAGTGAGAGTGAACGAGAGTGTGGTGAAGAGGCGGCGTAGAGAAAAACGGCTCACAAACTTTTCGGAGCATTCCGTTCGGTTCGTGAGCCGCAGGTGATGGAGAGCGCCGAGGCGCAAAATTTTGTGAAACTAACTGGGAGTCGGAATTAGTTCGTCAGCGACTGGAGGGGTGCAGGAATGCGTCCTGCGTGCTCGATGAATTCTTCGCTGCCGCCATCGTTCCGCACGTCCAAAATCGGGCTGGAGCCGAACAGACCGCCAAAATCGACGATCTCGCCGGGTTTCGCCCCGGGGACGGGGATGATTCGGGCTGCCGTCGTTTTATTATTAATGACGCCGATAGCCATTTCGTCAGCGATGATCGCCGAGATGGTTTCCGGTTTCGTGTCGCCGGGAATTGCGATCATGTCGAGTCCTACAGAGCAGACCGCCGTCATTGCTTCGAGTTTTTCCAGGACCAGGGAACCATTTCCGACCGCTTCCGCCAGCGCGGAGTCTTCACTGACCGGGATGAATGCGCCAGAGAGGCCGCCGACGGAACTGGAGGCGAAAAGTCCTCCTTTCTTGACCGCATCATTGAGCATTGCGACGGCTGCCGTGGATCCGGGTGCGCCGATCTTGCGAATCCCGAGTGCTTTGAGGATCTCACCCACGCTGTCGCCGACGGTGGGGGTCGGAGCAAGTGAAAGGTCCACGATCCCGAATTCGATGCCGAGTTCACGTGCGACTTCACGTCCAATCAGCTCGCCGGCACGGGTGACGCGGAAACTGGTGATCTTGATCTCTTCCGCGAGCTGATCCAGAGTGACGTTTCCATTATGGAGCTGCTTGAAGCGGTTCAGCGCGCTGCTGACCACACCGGGACCAGAGACGCCGATGTTGATGCAGGCTTCCGGCTCGCCGACACCCATGTAGGCACCGGCCATAAACGGGCTGTCTTCAGGAACGTTGGAGAAAATGACGAGTTTTGCGCAGCCAAAACCGCGAATATCTTCCGTTGCATATGCGATGTCATGCACGATCTTTCCCATCATTTTGACCGCATTCATGTTGATGCCGGCTTTGCGGGAGGCAACGTTGACGGATGAGCAGACCTGCTTCGTTTCTGAGAGGACTTCCGGCAGTGAGCGGATGAGGAGGTCTTCCGCGGGAGTGATCCCTTTGTGTACAAGAGCAGAGAAGCCGCCGACGAAATCGATCCCGCAGCTCTGAGCTGCCCGGTCGAGAGCCTGTGCGATCTTCAGCGGGGCGTTGGCTCCGTGCCCTGCCAGAATGGTGGAGATCGGTGAAAGTGCGACCCGTTTATTGATGACCGGGATCCCGTACTTCGCACCGACGCGGTCACACGTTTGGACGAGTTTTTCCGCAAAAACACAAATTTTTGCGTAGAGTTTCTGGGCGACGCCCTCCGAGGTGGAGGCTGCACAGTCATTCACATTCAGTGCCAGTGTGACTGCACGTACGTCCAAGTGCTCGGCATGAAGCATTTCGATCGTCGAAAGAATTTCATCTGTATTCAGCATAAAAAATTTCCCTGAATTTTTTTAATGGATGAATGGTGGAAGTAAACACAATCTCCTTTTATTTTACCAGAACTTCGAAAAGATTAAAGGAGGGGGGGAGGGGGGAAAGCGGAATTTCTCAGACTTTTTCCATTTTGTGTTCGTGCAGAGTGGAGATCGGAAGAGGACGCGCAGACGCTTTGGAAGAAAAAGGGGGCCGATTTGAAATTTTTCTTGAAAAAGAGGAGAATTTTTTAAAATTCAAATTGACTTTTTTTGTCTAAACAGGTAAACTGAGAAAAGTGAGTTTGTTTTTGTTTTTCAGATGATAGAACGTGGAAATTTTCATGAAAAAGCTATTTCCGGATTTCAAGGTACATTCAGGATCCAGAACAGTTGCCGGACTAGGTACGGTTTTGATTTCGACTGTACTTTTTTCCGGCTGCGCTTCCGGGATCTTTCATGAAGGAGCGTATGTTGGTACCGGCGGCGCCTATGAGTCCCAGCCGCGTCCGGCAGCCGCTCCCAGTTCCAGCGTTCCGCTTTTTGCGTCCCGCAGCGTAAAAGACGACGCACGAAACCGTCAGGCGATGGAGCAGGTGACCGGCCGGCCTGTTCAGGCACGTCCTGTGACTGTTCATGACGTGATCGGATGGAAGCAGGCTGGTGTCAGCGACGAAAATATCATTACTCACATTCGAACGCACGGCCTCTACCAGCCGATCCAGACGCAGGAGGAGCTTCAGCTCCAAAATAACGGAGTCTCGACCACGGTCATTCGTGCCATGCGCGAGCATCCTTACCCGAAAGTGGATGCGCCGACTCCTCCTCCCGCAGCTCGTGGAAATGCCTTTACCCGTTTCAGTACCAATCCCGATACGAATCCTGGAAATGGAAACGGCATTCAGGATCCCTCAGCGGGCGGTCCTGCCTATGCCTCCTCCCCCGTTCCGACACTGGCTCCGCCTGTGCTTCCGCCAAGCGATGGAAAACCGCGAATGCAGACGGCTCCCGTTTCGCCATCCTATGGTACTTATGTTTCCGGCGAGTGCGGCTCTGGTGAGTGCGTTTCCGGGGAATGCTTCATTCCGGATGGTGCTGTCATCGTCGAAGAAGGAGGCTGGATCTCGCAAGATGGATGCAGTGACGGATCCTGCTCCAACTGTGCCGGATACTGAAAAGAAACGGTTTTTGCGCCAGCTCGTTCGCCCTGCTTTCTGAAATATCCTGACGTTTTTGTTTTTCCGGTTTATTTTCCGGAATGTCTGATCCATGAAACAGCGTAAAATTTTTATTACCGGAGCCAGCGGCGGAATCGGTTTGGCCGCCGCTCGCCGATTCGCACAAAACGGCGACGCCCTTTTCCTGCAGGGATTTCAGAATCGGAAACCGCTGGAAGAATTGCAGGCCGAATTTCCTGAACTGCCCATTCAATGCCGCTTCTGTGACCTCGGAGATTTGGATGCTCAGGATCAGCTCGTTGAGGAAGCGTGGAATTGGGGGGAAACTCCCGGTCTGGATGCTGTCATTCTTGCCGCTGGGATTGATATTTTGACGGGAGAACGAAAAACTTGGAGTTTTGAAAAGAAATTGGAGGCGCTTTGGCGCGTCGATGTTCAGGCCGGGATCCGGATCGCGCGTAATGCGGCTGAACGGATCCAGAGCGCAGGGAAAAAAGGCTCGATCCTCATGGTCGGGTGGGATGCCGTTGAGTGGGGAATGGCCGGAGACAGTGCGGAGCTGTTCGCTGCGGTGAAAGGGGCGGTCACAGCATTCGCGCGCTCTCTTGCACAAAAAACCGGTCCCCATGTCCGAGTAAATTGCATCGCGCCGGGATGGATCCAGACTCTCTGGGGAAAAAACGCCCCCACAAGCTGGCAGGAACATGCTGTGAAAGATTCTTTGATGGCACGGTGGGGAACTCCGGAGGACATCGCGCATGCGATCTTCTTCTTGGCGTCCCCGGAAGCGGACTTCCTGAACGCACTGACCCTCCTGGTTGACGGCGGGAAACGCTTTCTTTGAGCCGGCCTAAATAAAAAAGGCTTTTCCGGAAAGAGCGTACCGGACCGCATTTTACCACTGAGAGCGCAGAAGAAACGCAGAAAGACACGGAAAAGAAAGAAAAGAGGAAAAAAGGGAGTGAACGTGCCCTGACACGAATTTCACGGGAAACACGAAAAGACACAAATGAATTTTTAAAAATTCAAAATTTGTTCGAGCAGGCTGTTTTTTACTGCTTTTTGTGTTAAGATCCGTGTTTCTTTGTGCGTTTTCTAGGGCTTCCGTGGTGAAGCGGATACTCAGTTCCCGGATGAACCATAAAAAAAGCCCGTACTGCGTGTTTGGGATAGTACGGGCTTTTGTGTACCTTCTTAGAAAATGGATCCTCCGTCGTCCTCCTCGTCTTCCGTTTCTTCATCGGGATCGTCTCCGGAATCGTCATCTCCTCCGAAATCGAATCCTCCGTCGTCCTCCTCGTCTTCCGTTTCTTCATCGGGATCGTCTCCGGAATCGTCATCTCCTCCGAAATCGAATCCTCCGTCGTCCTCCTCGTCTTCCGTTTCTTCATCGGGATCGTCTCCGGA
>SUVI01000081.1:0-7001 GCA_015062085.1 Planctomycetaceae bacterium | reverse complement strand
ATCCTCCGTCGTCCTCCTCGTCTTCCGTTTCTTCATCGGGATCGTCTCCGGAATCGTCATCTCCTCCGAAATCGAATCCTCCGTCGTCCTCCTCGTCTTCCGTTTCTTCATCGGGATCGTCTCCGGAATCGTCGTCTCCTCCGAAATCGAATCCTCCGTCGTCCTCGTCTTCTGCATCTTCTTCGTCTTCTACCGAGTCTGCGGAGTCTTCATCGTCTACAGTCTCCTCCTCCAGTTCCACTTCCTCAACGGCAGCCGCTTCGTCACCGAAATAGTTTGGCTCATCCTCAAACCCTGTATCAACGATCTCGCTCAGCCCCCCTGTGATTTTCTTGCGGTCCAGATAGACATCTCCGCCATTTTCGACCCATGCGGGAGCTGGGTACGGGATCAGTTCTGAAGTGAAGATCGACGTGAGCGATCCCTCTTCCGTTAAGAGCTGTGCCGTCTGGTTGTTTCCCAAAACACAGTCTTTCATCCATAGCGCACAGCCAGTTCCGACGGAGATGCCGTTTCGGGCGTTTCCGCGGGAGGTCACATTCGTCAATTTGACGTCGACCGCCATGGTGCTCAGTACCATTCCGTCATTTTGGAATCCCTGAATGACTAGATCCTGGATTTCTAGATTCCGGACATGCGAAAGCATGATCCCAAACTGTTTTTCCGGTGCGGTGATAGCATACTGACGCCGAACCGCGGCTTGGGAACTTCCAGGAGGAAGCAGGCGTTCGGTCGCCAAAACCATGGAGGCGTCTTGGGGTTTGAAATAAATTTTTCCATGGCAGAGACACCAACGCATCGGCTTCCAGTCAAGAGCTAGAAGTTCCTGGATAGTCTTCACATCGCCGGCATCCAGGCGTTTGATCGGTTTGCCGCGATAGAAGAGATTCTGATCCGCAATGTAAGGCGGCTGATAGACAAAGATCCCTTTCGCTCCGATCGAATGCCAGAAATGAGGCGGGACTTCAGCACTTCCGTCCAGTACCGCACCATTTCCAATGATCCGAAACGGAAAACCGGGGATCCCGCTGTGCTTTTCACCGCAAAGATGGAGACTTTCGCGGTAAGGAAGCTCCGGATTGTTCGTCAGGATGATGCAGTCGCCATTTCGTGCGAGTTCCAAGGCTCGCTGGATCGTACGGACCGGTCCACTTTCGTCTGTTGCCCGAGTCGTGTGGCCGGTAAATGCGTCATTGCCCCGCATATTGTCGACGTAGATCTCTCTTCCTGTGACCGTTCCGGAAATACAGAGGATCAGGAAAAAAATCGAAACGAGCGTTTTTTGAATCATTTTAGGCATTGGAAAACCTTTGGGTGTACTGGAAAATGGACAGAATCCGACCTATCTTTCATGTTTCGGCTTTTTTTCCTGAAAAATCCAGTTTTTTTCAAATCCTGCGTAGGAAGAGGGGCTAACGGATCTCTTTCAGCTCACGCAGCCACTCGATCGATCGGCGGATCCCCTCCCGTACACTGACCGGCTCGTAGCCGAGTTCATTGCGCGCTTTATCGCAGGAAAAAGTCCAGTCTGCCAGAAAGGTCTTGACCCATCCCGGCGTGATCGGCGGGTAGATGCCGAAAAGTTCTGCGGAAAGTTTCATGCCGTTCGCGACACAAAGCGGAATGATCTTGTAAATGGGGAGCTGGAAACGTTTTTTTCCGTACTCTTCACCGACCGTTTTGAAAAAATCGCCAAGGGAATAGTTTTCACTGCCCAAAATGTACTTTTCACCGATCCGTCCGCGTTCCAAGGCAAGGATGTGCCCCTCCGCAACGTCATCGACCAGCACGTAGTTTCCAATGTTCCGTCCGTAGTTCAGCAGGATCGGAAATGTTCCGCGGCAGTACTGGCGGATCAGGTCTACGACAGCGTTGGATTCGGAAAGCTGCCCGGGACCAAAAACGCGCGTGGGATTCACGATGACCAAAGGGAGCCCTTCCCGTTCCACCCACTCGAACGCCTTCTTTTCCGCGATCGATTTCGTTTCCTCGTACTCTGTGAAGTACTGATCTGTGATCCGCTCCATCGTCTCGTCGCCGCAGACGCCCGGTGCTGTTGGGCCGAGCGTCACGATGGTGGACGTCCAGACGATGCGTTCTACATTCTGAGCCTTGGCAGCTCGGAAAACGTTCTCCATTGCGTCTACGTTGAATCGGTAAAAAATCGACTTGTCCTTTGACCAGTTTTTGGCGTAGGCTGCGAGATGAAGGACAAAACGGCATCCTTCCATCGCACGGGAAACGGAATCGGCGTCACAGACGTCTCCTTGGAAGTACTCAAACTCGGGATGATCCCAAAGTTTTTCCGGAGGGACCGTGCATCCCTTCGGATACTCCGGTTTCGGACGGCGGCCCATTCCGCGCACCGAATATCCGCGTGCAAGGAGTTTTTCGACCAATTTTGTTCCGATCAGACCGGTTGCTCCCGTGACCAAAACTTTTTGACTGTTCATTTTGGATCCCTTTCCATTTCTAAAATCTTCGATCTTCCGAAAACTGATCCATCAAAAACCACGAAATGTATGCAAATGGACACACACTGACTGCTGGCTGATCCGCCGATGACTGGGCTCCGCCGATGACTGGGCTCCGCCGATGACTGGGCTCCGCTGATGACTGGGCTCCGCCGATGACTGGGCTCCGCCGATGACTGAGATCAGCCGATGACTGAGATCAGCCGATGACTGCGAGGATCTCTGATTCGTTGAGGATCAGGTACTCTTCCCCATTCAGCGTGATCTTGCATCCGAAGTATTTTTCGAAAACGACACGGTCGCCCTCGCAGACCTGAAGCGGAGCGTACGTCCCATCGGGAAGGAGTTTTCCGTCGCCGACCGCCAAGACTTTTCCTTCTGACGGTTTCTCGCTGGCGGAATCGGGCAAAACGATCCCTCCGGCCGTCACTGTGGCGGCATCCAGCTGACGAACGATGACTTTTTCTCCAAGTGGAACCAATTTCATACTTAATCTCCTGAAAAGTTTTCTGACGATTCCTGCATTGCGGTCGGATCCAGCCGAAATGGATCACGGGCAAGACCAAACCGGCCCGGCATTTCGCGGCACGATTTTTCTTAAATCTCATTCGCAGAAAGTTTCCGAATGATTTTGGGAAAAACTTTTTTCCGCAAAGGGAATGAATTTCTACTTCTATTTTGGCATGAATTCGCAAAAACGCAAGTGGTTGGAGCCTCTTTTTTGAAAATAATTTCAAAAATCGGTTCGGTCATGCCGAAAAAGAGGATTTTGTGGGCTTCAAAAGTTTTTTTTATTTCAGGTTCGTCAAGTCACAGAATGTTTTTTCCGTAACATCATTTTTTAACTTTCTTTCCTTTTTTTGTTCGCTCCTCTCCGTCTTCGTTTTGGATTTTTTCGATCTTTTGAGTTACTTTGCGCCTCTTCATTACGGCTTCTGACTGTTTGGAGAGTTTCTGTTTGGGGAGTTTCTGTTTGGGGAGTTTCGAGGCCGGTCAGTTTTTTATCGGTCCTGCTGCCGTTTGCTTTTTCAGCATTCTGTGAAGTTTCGGCCGGAGCAAACACCGAAGAATTTTCTAAATTTTCTGAGTTTTCTAAATTTTCTGCAGTCCTAGAATGGTGGACTGCGGGAAATCGTTCCTGGAATGCTTTCAAAGCGTTTTCACTCAGAAGGAGCAAGCGTGTCAAATGGTCGATCTTGGTCTCGAGTGTCGAAATTTTCTTTTCGAGGGCCTCCGTATTGTCACAGACCATCGCATCTACGATGATCGAGTTGATGAAAGACATTCCGATGATCCCGCCGGCGAAAAGGAGGAAAGTGAAGTAGATCTTCGTCAGTGCTCCATAGATCCCGTCCTCGCAATCAACTGCGATGGAATTGGGGATCTCGTACCAGCCTTCAATGGTGAAAAGTCGGAAAATCGTGTAGAATGAACGCATCGGGTCTCCAAAATATTCAGGAGAGATCTCGCGGTAGAGGGTACATGAAATCAGCGAAACGATGAACGCGATGACAAAAAAAGCTAAAACGATGATATAGGAGGATTGGATCGCGCGTTTGGTTCCGCGTATGATGGAATCCATCGAGGGGATGAAGCGGAGGATGCGGAAAAATCGGAAAACTCGAAATACTCGAAGCAAAATGACGGATTCCAAAGAAATTGGAATTCCAAAAATTGAAAAAAAGTGAAACAGGGAAAAGGAGGAGATCAGCGTTACTGTCCCGTCAAATCGGCTCCAAGGATCGTTCCAGTAGCCGTGCCAGCTCATTTTTTGTACTTTGAAAAACATTTCAAGGAGGAAACACAGAAGGAATCCTGTATCGAGATACAAAAGCGTGCGGCTCCCTTCATGCAGGCATTGCAGGAAAAGCGTTACGGCATTGAGCAGGATCAAAATGAAAATGAAAGTTTCATTTAGGAAAAGTTTTTTTATCATGCGGATCAAAAAATGGAGCCTTTCGAGGCAAGGAGTGAAAAATGTGAGATCTTACGTTGATCTACGGGAGCTGATACGGACTTTCGAGCCTCAAAAATCAGCGTCACGCAGGATCCGTGTCTCTCCTAATTTTAATTCGAGCGTCTTTTGTGTCCCGTCTTTCAGCTGGACTGTCACTGGACCACCTTTGGACGCATGCAGCACAATAAACGGACCATTTGCCCAGACATTACACTCTGTGTTGGTGAAAAGGCGAACTCCGTGATTTCGGGCTTCCTCGCGCAGTTTTTCCGTCGAGATCCCGTCCATCGTGACCCACAAAAGCGACTCGGAGCCAACGGTCTGGACGATTTGGGCTTTTTCCTCGTCCGTGTAGAATTCCGAGTGGAGCATGACGCAGAGTTTCGGTTTTTTCGCGAGTTTCCCATTCCGAAGATCTGACGTGAAATACTGACCGTAGGAGGCTCCCATTCTCGCCAGCGGCGAGACGGATCTGGGTCCGGAAGGGATCGGGATCCTGTTTCTCAAGCAAAGCGCTGCCAAGGTGCAGGTACGGATCGCCAGGATGGTAGAAATCGATCCGGACATTACGTGCCGCGGTACTGTGAAGGCGGAATCGCACCCGATAGTTTTTTGTCGGATCCAGGTCGAGATCTGCGGTACGGTAGACGTGGAAGTCGTGCTTGATGCCGCGTTTTGCTCCCTCTGGAGTTACGTTCATTTCTAAAGCGCTGTTTCTGACTGCGATGGGGCCAATGACCGTTCCCTGAACTTCCGTGTGCCAGGTCCGCCAGTTTTGCAGATCGTCGGGAGCGTCGAAATCTTCGGGAGGAAGGATGGAACGTCCTGTTTCGCTTTCGATGATGGAGAGGTCGTCAAGACGGAGCGTTCCAGGTTCGCTGCCTGGACGGAAATGGAGCGTTCCCCGTTTCTGTGAGGAGGCTATTGGCCGAAATTCAAAATCGAAAACATTTTCCCCTGCCTGGAGTTTTAGCGGTTGGGAGACCGGCTTACCGAAAAAAACGCGAGGCCGGACGGGCTGACCATCCACGAGAATGCACGGCGCTCCATTTCGTGACTCCACTTTCACGCATTCCGCGGCAGAGAGGAAACTATCCGCCGAAACGATTCCTGCGGCCGTTAGGAAACAAAAAAGTTGGAAAACACAAGAAAAAAACTGCCGCTTCATGAGAAACTCCAAATTTCCGAAATTTTGGGCTTCAAAAAAATGCGCCGTCCTCCCTTCCAGAGAACGGCGTGTTTTCAATTTCACTCAAAAACTCATTCTGGGAGCTTTTCGTGCACGTCCGGGCCAAAGTATCGCAGTGCGACGAGCGGTTCGCAGCCGGTATTTTCCAGCGTGATGCCGCGGGCTGCCGCTTCTGCCGTCACGAAGAATTCATCGTCCGTCTCTTCTCCGAAGTGGATCATGACGGGCGTCTGGACTTTCAGACCGTTGATCGAGCCGGCTCCTTGCACGAAGATCCACGCGCTCGCTCCGGGATCACGCAGGACACATTTCGCGCCGGGATCCACCGTGATCTCTTTCGCCGTCACGATCTGCTTGCCGTCGAACAGTTTGTAGTCGATCCAGCGATCGGTGTACCCTTCACCGCTGTTTTCCGGATCGACGACCGGCTCCATGTAGAAGTTCTTCTTGAAGTACGGATCGACGTTCTTTTCCCAGTCAAGCATCTCGACGATGAAGTCCAGATCGAATTTTTTGTCTTCCGGTACGTCTTTTGTGAGGAGATCCCAGCCGACCTGACGGCCTTCGACCAGGGACTGGAACATTCCGAAAACGTCAGAACCCCACTGCGGTTCGTACGTACAGAGCGACCCCGGAGCGTGCAGAACTCCCGGCGGAACGCACCAGCCGGTCCCTCGCTTCAGCCGGTAAGCTGCGGAGAGATCCAGGATCCCGTTGTCCCCTTTGTTCCAGTTTTCCAGGCAGCGGATGACGTCTTTCTTTTCCGTTCCGGGATTCAGTCCGAAGAACGTGTAGTCGAAATTATTTTCGGCGGCATTGAGCTGCGGCGGGAAATAGTACGATTCTGGTTTTCCTTCCTGATTCGTCAGGACGGCATCCTTTTCCATCTGGTGCATATGGTGCGGAATGGGACCCGCATTGTCGAAGAATTTGGAGTAGACCGGCCATCTCTGATACGTATCCCAGATCGGCTGACCGACGACGCGTCCCTTAAGTTCCGCGACGACATCACGCAGCAGGAAACGCTGACCTTCAAAAACGCACCAGCTCTGCCCTTCATCCCACGTGCGGCCGTCGTTCATCGCGTCAGTCGTGGAGGAGAACCAGCGTTCGTCGATCCCGCCGCGGTGCACACCCAGTGCGTACCAGTCTGTCGGTGCGAGTTTGATCCTTTTTCCCGGCTGAAGGAAACTGCGCGGGACCCAGTTCGGCGCAAGACGGAACACGCCGTTTCCAGCATTCAATGCGCTTTCTGCAATGGCGCCTACGTTATCTTTCGCGCATTCCGCGGCACGATACATCGGATTGGTACTCATATTTTGAATCTCTCCTTCAAGTTTTTTCTGAAAATCCAAAAATCTTCCGGCGGGTCAACGGCGGG
>SUVI01000080.1 GCA_015062085.1 Planctomycetaceae bacterium | reverse complement strand
GATCCACGCTGTCGTGAAGACCCTGTTTCCGTTTTCTGCCTGCATTTCGACCCAGTAAACGCCGGGCTGAGAGACTTTCAGCGGCGTGGAGAGCGTCGTGTCGCGGTGCTCCGGATCGGGCTCGAGCGAAATGGACCACGTGCTTTTTTCGTCCGTCAGGAATTCCGTTTTACGGTCCTGAAGCAGCTGGTAGGCAAGATGCTCGATGGAGAGCTGGCTGATTTCCGGATCCAGATCGGAATCGCGTCCTGGAGTCAGTGTGGCCGCTTTTTCGATCTGTTCACGCAGTGTACGGAAAAGTTTTTCCAGATCCACGCGGGTTGCCGTGAACTCCGCTTTCTTCGCATTTCGGAAACGGATCGAGAGTTGGGGAGCTTCTGAGGTCTGCTGCTTTTGCGGGAGGAAACGGACCCAGTTTCCGGTGATCTCTTCCGTGAAATCGAGTGGATCTGGAATTTCGAGCGTTTCGCTGAATTCCGGATGGACCGGGATGTGCGGGAGTTCTCTAGCGAGTTTGAAGTACTCGACCGCGCGCGGATACTGCCGGCGGTTCATCGCAATGAGTCCCAGGTAGGACTGTGCCGTTTTCCGGTACGGATTCGGGCGTTCTGCAAGCTGGCGGTAGAGCGAAATGTAGTTTCCGTCTTCCGGCATCGTAAAGCGGCGGATCCCTGCGGCAGTCTGCGCGATCGTTTCCGTGTCTTTGAGCGTTTCAAGAGCCAGGAGACTCCCCGCGCGTGTTTTTTGTTCCTCTGCATCTTCCCCGACGCTGAGCCGATTCCAGAGATTTTGGAGCGTCTGTTCTCCGTAGTGCATCTGGAAAAACTGCGCAAGGCGGAACGTCACCTCATCGCGAAATACAGCTTCCAGATCCAGTGCCGTATTTTCGGCATCTTTGGCCGGGAGGCTCTTCCCATGATTCAGACGAACGGCTTCTTCGAGCATCCATCGCCAGCGTTCGCCGTCGTTTTGTGCTTTTTCAAGCGATTCCGGGACGGAGAACGTCAGCGGAGTACCGTCTTCATTGAGCGGAATACCGCGGGTACGTGCGTTGAAGGAACGGCGTCCGTATGGATTTTCCGTCTCGATCTCCGGCAGGACCGAAAGGTCGGTGAGGGCCTGAAGCTCCCAGACGGTCTGATTTCCATTTCGGCTTTTGAGGAGGAAGTCGGCCAGATCGAGGAAGAACCAGCCGGCGGCGATGGTGTCTTCGTCAGCCTGCGCAAGCGGGATGCCGCGGAACATGAGCTGGCACGCACGCGTACGGTCACGCTCCTGCGAAGAGGCAAACTGTCCGTTTCGCTGCTGATTTCCGCGGTAGAATTTTCCCGAAACGACTCGTCCATGAGCCGGCAAAGAATTCCAGACCTGCGCAAGTGCCTGAAGTGCGCGCCAGGAGGAAGCGTAGGCCGTCTCAAAATTTTCCAGAAATTCGTCGATCTCAGAAGAACGGTTCAGCCGGATAAGTGCCTGATTCCGAGAGTTCAGGACGGACGGCAGAAAGCGGGCGGCTTCTTTCGTCAGCCATTTTTCGTTCCTTTGAGGCGCTGCTGCATTTTCGCCCAAAAGAGACAGATCGATGAGTTTCAGCGTTTCGACGTACTCGCCTTCTGCCAGTTTTTCGCTAATATGCCGAGCAAAGGGTTCCCCTTCATTTGGAAGCGGGGCAGAGGCTTCCAAAACGGCTGGATTTCCCGGTATGCCGAGCATTCCAATACACAGCAGACTCAAAAAAAGATGAGTGAAGCGCATTTTTTTCCTCCTGATGATTTGTTTTTTTGTGGAAATCGGAGTTTCCTGAACGCAGAGCATTTCCTATTCTGTGGACCGCTGAGGATCTCCGCGCGGATAAACAGAGTCCCTGCCTGGATATGAAGACGAATGAGTTGGCGTTTCGTCTCAAAAAATCCCCCAATTTTTTAAGGATCTCCGATTTTTTTTGAAATTTTTCTATTCTCCTTTCATTTTACCTGATTTTTCCATTCGGAAAAGCCCCCCGAAACCGATTTTGGAGAAATTTTGGGAATTTTGCACCGATTTTGCATGAATTTTTAAAATCGGTTTTCCGAAAAAGGCTGACTTTCCTGTCTTGGGGAATGAATGGGTAGAAAAAGAGACCGCGTCTCCGATCATGGAGGCACGGCCGCTAAATAGAGAGGGATCTTCAGGAAACAGGATCCAGAGATCTGATTCGGAAATTAAAGCTCGACTTTCCATCCGTTGCGGTATTCGTAGTCCGAGTAGAGGAATTTGTCCGCGTCGGAGTTGGTCGTGAAGTTTTTCGCATCCCAGGTCAGCGTCTTTCCCGCACGGAAAGCTGCATTCCCGAGCAGATTATTTTCGATCAGACGGCCGGAATAGTCGAAATTGCAGAGCGATTCCGGACCGCCTTTGCATGCATCGATAAATTCCTGATAGTGTCCTGCCGATTCCTGAATGAATGGTTCCGGACGCTGGTAGTCGGTGAACTTTCCGCTTGGCGAGAGGATGTGCTTGCCGTAGTCGGAGACGACGAGACCTTTTTCGCCGATGAACGCGATCCCGATCCCCCAGTCGTTAATGACGGTGTCGTTTCCGACCATTGGCTGAAGCAGGTCGCTGCGGCGTTTCATGCCTTCAGGACCATGGTACCACATGAGCTTGATCGGCCCGCTGGTGAATTCGCTCGACGTTTTACGTGCGGCATGATTCCAGGTCACGATCTGCCATGGCGGGAGTGCGATCGGATCCGGATCCGGTCCTTCTGCTGAGATGGTTTCCGGATATTCCAGTTCCAGTGCCCAGTATGCGAGGTCGATCAGATGGCTGCCCATGTCGCCGAGGACTCCCGTTCCGAAATCCCAGCGTCTGTGCCAGTTCAGGCAGCCGCGGTTTACGTAGTTGATGTTGAACGGACGCATCGGGGCAGGTCCGAGCCATTCATTCCACGCAAACCATTCCGGGATCGGCTGTTCTTCAAGAACGGCTGGGCCGATCGGTGCGATGGTACGGCTGCACCAGACGTGGGCTTCGGTGACTTTGCCGATCGCGCCTGCGCGGACCAGCTCCAGCGCGCGGCGGTAGTTGCTCACCGCGTGGATCTGTGTCCCCATCTGCGTTGCGATCTTTCCGCGGCGTTTTTTGTACTCGTTCTGCATCGCACGGGCTTCGGCGACTGTTCGGGCGAGCGGTTTTTCCGTGTAGACGCTTTTGCCCGCCCGCATCGCTTCCAGAGACGCCAGCGCATGATGATGTTCTGCCGTCGAAATGACAAAGACGTCGATCTTTTCATTATCGACGAGCGTGCGCCAGTCCACCGTGGTGACGGCATCGGGGTACTGCCCCTTTAGTTTGTCCAGCGTCTGGCGATTCGTGTCGCAGAGCGCGTACGTATTCTGGCTGCTCATTCCGCCTCGATTGGCGCCGCCTCGGTTTCCGACTCCCAGAAAAGCGACGTTCAGCTTTTCATTCGGTGTGTCTGTACCGTGGACGATGGACCCCGGAAGAATGAGGGTTCCCGCTCCAAGTGCGGAAGATGTTTTGAGAAAGTTTCGACGGTTGGATCTCAGCATGAGGATCTCCTTTCTTTCTTTTAAATGGAGGGATTTCTGAAATGGGAGGGATTTTTAATGGAGACATAAAAAACCGGGACGCGATTTAGCTGCCCGGGAAATCACTTTCATGTTGATTATATGCGATGGAATTTTTCCTGTCAAGGTACAGAAATGAATTTTTGGAAAAATTTTAAAATTTTTTGAAGAAATGAAAGATGATGCTGTCAGCATAAAAAAAGTCTTTCCCTGAATGTACGTTCAAAGAAAGACTGAATTTTACCCGATCCGGGAAATTTTCTATTCATCGTCCCAGTCATCGTTCCAGTCATCGTTCCAGTTTCTTTGATCGTAATTCGATTCATCAAAGAGCCAGAGATATGCAATGAGAGCAGCCAGCCGCGTCATGGTTTCATTCTCCAATTTATTTTTTCTTCGTAAGCATATTCAAGACCGTCACGAAATCCTGTGCGTCGCTGAATTGATGGTACACGCTGGCGAAACGGACGAATGCGATCTGATCAAGCAGGAAAAGCTGTTCCATCAGAAGTTCGCCAAGGTACTGCGTTTCAATTTCAGTGTCAATGCTGTTCTCGATCTCATTCTGGACAGCAGTTAGGATCTTTTCGATCTGCTCCTCGCTGACCGGACGTTTTCGGCACGCGATCTCCAACCCGCTTTTCAGCTTGTTGCGGTCGAAAATCTCCCGTGTTCCGTCCCTTTTGATGACTTTGATGGTTGGACGTTCGACACGTTCGTAGGTCGTGAATCGTTTTTGGCAGTGCTGGCATTCCCGGCGTCGGCGGATCCCGAATCCATCATCACAGGATCTGGAGTCGATCACCCGGTCATTATCCTGACGGCAGTTGGGGCATTTCATTTTCGGCTTCTCCCCGAATCGTTAAATTCTGTCTTGGTTTTGGTGTGCTGGAGATCCATGATCCCGAGGCATGAACGAACGCTCGTTGAGGGCGTCGTTTCTTGTTCACTGGCTGGCGGTGATGAGAAGGGGGCAAGGCTCTATTCTCATACTCTAAAACAGTATCTGTCATACTAGCAGATTTTTCGGCAATAGTAAAGAGCAAATTTTTCTTAATTTGCATAATTTAACGTATTTTTTGAGATTTTTTTTATTTTAGGAAAAAATTTGGAGGAATCGGCCTATTTTTTCCCTGCGGGGGCTTGAAAGGAATGGAAAAAAATGTTAAAATCGATATTAAATTCTGAACTTGGAATTCCTGAATTGAAAATTTAAGGAGAACATCATGTCAAACGAAATCAACTCGGAAGAATTTTCTTCGGCTCAATATGATTTTGTTCCGGAAGAGCATGTGCCTCAGGAACCATCCATGGATGAGCCGTCCATGGGGGAACCGGAACCGTTCATGGGTGAACCAGCTTTGGGCGAACCGGCCATCGTTTCCCAGGGAATACAGGAGGGGGTGTTTGCGGAACCGGATCCGATCGATGAAGGGGCATTGGATTTTCCGAGGGAAGAGCATGTGTGGAGCTATTCTCTCCGAGATTTGACGGATGAGATTTTTTGGGCTGCCGTGTTTTTGACTATTTGGGCGCAGCTCTTTTATCCTTCCCTTACCGGGGTCGGATACTGGGGGTATTTCAACATTGTCATCACGGTACTTTTCGGAATCGGAATCATTTATTTTGCCTGGCTTTATTCCGCTTTCGATTTTTTCTTCAAGAGTAAGGTCGAAGAAAAGGTCGTAAATGGAGAAACGGTGAAACTGCGCAGATACCGATGGAGCGCCGTGCCGAAATTCTTGCTTTTACTCTTGGCGTGCGTGCTGCTGGGAGTCCGTGCATTCTCCATTGAGTTTCCAGATCAGACTTCGCCGGCGGGCGATGCTCCTGTCCATGAGGCCTGTGCATTCTCGGTCGAGATGACGGCTGCGCAGGAAACGGCCGATGCTGTTCCGGCAGAAACGGAAGCTGTAGAGGTTTCGGAAGAAGTTTCTGAAGAAGTTCCTGCAGAAACGGCGGCAGAAACTGCGGCTGAAACGGAAACGGAAGAAGTTTCGGAAGAGACGGCGGCAGAAACTGCGGCAGAAACGGAAACGGAAGAGATTTCGGAAGAGACGGCGGCAGAAACTGCGGCAGAAACGGAAACGGAAGAAGTTTCGGAAGAGACGGCGGCAGAAACTGCGGCAGAAACGGAAGCTGCAGAGGTTTCGGAAGAGACGGCGGCAGAAACTGCGGCAGAAACGGAAACGGAAGAGGTTTCGGAAGAGACGGCGGCAGAAACTGCGGCAGAAACGGAAACGGAAGAAGTTTCGGAAGAGACGGCGGCAGAAACTGCAGCAGAAACGAAAACGGCTGATGAAACTGCGAATGTAACATCAACGGAGGCAACGAACGGCTTCTGGGCATCTCTGACATCGATTTGCCCGAAGACTTGGGATGAGGCCATTCGCGGCTTTTTCATTCTCTTCCTTGGAATCGGTGTTTGGTGCTATGTATTCAGCTTGCTTGGGCGGATCTTCTTTGGGAAATTCTGCACTTGGTATCGTCTGACTCCTACGGTTTTGATCTGCCGATCCGGATTTTTCATTACGAAAGAACAGCATATTGCTGTTTGGGATATCCAGCGTGTCGAAATGGAACGGAATTTGTGGCAGCGTATTCTGGGAGTTGGAACGCTTGAGCTTCATGTCCGCGACGGCAGTCTGATGGAAATGGACAGTCTGGAAGGTAATGAGTCGGCGGATGTATCGACACCGGACAATATCGTTCATCTTCCCGGTATCCGGATGCATGGGCTATTTACTTCTTCGTGTCGTGAAGTCGATATTTTGAATGAGTATCGCCTGTTCCTCCGCAGCCGAATGGGCGGCCGAATGCTGAATCCGATGGGAGTTGCCTCGAGCGGCGGGAATCAGCGTATGGAGCTTGATGCCTATTTCCGTAATAATTTTGCAGAAAGAGCGAATCAGAAGGTCGAATGGAAATATCGTCCCAGAGACCTTACTGATGAAGGCTTTTATGCGGCTATTTTCGCATTGTTGGGAGGGGGGATCCAGTTGGGGATGCCGAGCTTCCAATCCCTCAGTTTCCTGCTGTATGCGATCTCGGGGTGTGTGGTACTGTGGATCCTTTACCTTCTCATCATTCGTTATTTCTTTACGAAATACCAGTTGGACGATTGTCATTTTACGTACACGACAGGCGTCCTGACGCAACGTTTGCAGTCTATCGCCGTGACTGACATCGTGCAGATCACGTTGACCCGCAGCTGGTGGGAAAGGATCATTCGGACAGGAACGCTTCGGATCCGTTTTCGTACTGCGACGGGTTTGAAACCGAATCCGCTTGTGATCCGCGGTATCGGCCGTTACTCCGAAATGTTTGAAACGCTGGACTACTATCGAATGTATCATCGACTCGTTCAGTATTTCGGTATGTCGGTCTGATCGAATGATTCGAGCATTTGATCCAGAGTTTAATTGAAATCAGATATTCATGCGGCAGAGGACGTTTTCCATCCGAGATCCTTCTCTGCCGCTTCCATCCTTTTTTATAGATAATGAAATGGAGAAATCGATGCCTACTCCTGAATATCTTCAGAGTTTGTTTGGTTTTGACGGTCAGGTCGCAGTCGTTATCGGCGGCGCAGGGGAACTTGGCGGTGCTGTGGCACGCGGACTTGCCCAGGCAGGCGCGCACGTCGTGATCGCGGATGTGAACGAGGAACCTTGTGTTCAGCGCTGTGCCCAGCTCAGCGAACTTGGCGGCAAGGCGTCCTGGACGCTCATCGATGTGACGGATCGTGGATCCGTGACGGCTGCTCTGAATGTTGCGGCTGCCATCAACGGAAAAGTGGACTGCCTTGTCAATGCGGCCGGTGTGAACTTTGGGACCAATTTCCTGGACTATCCCGAAGAAAAGTGGGATTTCATCATGGACATCAACCTGAAGGGGACGTTCAATACGTGCCAGATCTTTGGCAAACACATGGCAGAGAACGGCGGCGGGGCGATCCTCAATTTTGGAAGCGTCAACTCCATCCTTCCGCTTTCCCGCGTTTTTGGATACGCTGCCAGTAAAGCCGGCGTACTGAACCTCAGTAACAATATTGCACAGGATCTTGCGCTTCAGGGCGTACGCTGCAATACGATCTGCCCCGGTTTCTTCCCGGCGGAACAGAATCGCAAACTTTTGGATGAGCAGCGTGTTGCGAATATCATGAACCACACGCCGATGCGCCGTTATGGTGAACCTGACGAACTCATTGGTGCTGCCCTCCTGATGCTGTCGAAGAACGGCGGAAAATTCATTACCGGTGCGTGCATCAATGTGGACGGCGGTTTCACTTGCGCCTGGTTCTAATAAGATACAGTGTGACGTGTTTTTTGCGGGTCGGCCTTTCATTTTCTTTGTGAAGCTGGATGGTCGGCTCGCGTTAGTGTGACGAAGTATGGATTTTGTTGCGATCGATTTTGAAACGGCGAATTTTCAGCGAAATAGTGCGTGCAGTATCGGCATGGTACGGTGCGTGGATGGTGTTCTGACGGAAGAATTTTACACGCTGATCCGGCCGCCGAGACTTTGGTTTCGTTCGGATTTCATAGACATTCACGGAATCACGCCGGCAGATGTACGCAATTTTGGGACTTTCGATGTGTATTGGGAAGATATCCGCGATTTCATTGGCGACAGACTGCTCGTGGCGCACAATGCGCCGTTTGACCGGGGCGTTCTTTCTGCGTGTCTTGAGTACTTTCGTCTTCCGCAGCTATTGAATCCATGGAAATGTTCGTGCCGAACTGCGAAGAGATGGTTTCCGGAATGTGTGGGGATCACTTTGCCGAATTACCGTCTGAACACGTTGGCGGAGTACTTTCAGATCTCTTTTCGGCATCACGATGCCTTGGAGGATGCGCGAACGTGTGCGCTCGTCATGGCACAGATGTGTCGAGATGAAACGTGAGTTTGTCCGGGAGGGGCAGCGAACCTGTGAACCAGCAGGCTCCGGATGAAATTTCTTTTCCTTTTTTCGATTTTTGTTAAATTGCAGGATGACTGATTTGAATTCCTCGACTTTTTCTGATTTTTTTCCTTCTGCGTCTCTCGAGACGATGCGAGCTCGGGTAGTGATCCTGAAGCACGTACGGGAATTTTTTGAGGAGCGCGGATTTTTGGAGGTTGAGACTCCGATTTTGAGTGCCGACACGGTGGTGGATCGGTATCTGGATCCAATGTCGCTTACGGAGGGCGGAAAACGCTTTTTTCTTCAGACTTCGCCGGAATTTGCAATGAAGCGTCTTCTTGCATCTTGGGAGATCCCCATTTTTCAGATAGGGAAAGTCTTTCGCCGTGATGAGTGCGGCAGGCTCCATAATCCGGAGTTCACGATGCTGGAATTTTATCGTCCTGGCGACGATCTTGAGCGCGGGATGGGGCTTCTGGATGAATTTCAGCAGGCGATCCTTAAGCGCGGTCCGGCCCGGAAAATGACGTACTCTGAGGCGTTCGAGACATTTTTGGGTCTGGATCCGCTGCGGGCTTCGGTCATGGAAATGGCTGCTTGTGCAAAACGGGAGAAAATGGTGATCCCGGAAGGATTTGAGCTTTCGGAAAATGCAAATCGGGACGATTGGCTTGACTTTCTGCTTGGGGAAAGGATCCAAGCACAGCTTGGAAATGAAACGCCGTTGATCCTTTTTGACTATCCAGCTTCGCAAGCAGCTCTGGCAGTCTCACGCGGAGAGGTCGCGGAACGATTTGAGCTTTACGTGGATGGGATCGAGCTGGCAAACGGATACCATGAACTCTGTGACCCGGGAGAACTGCGGCGTCGGAATGCCGAGACGAATGAACTGCGGCGTCAGGACGGAAAAGAAGCGCTTCCGGAAGAGAGTCGGCTGCTTGCTGCGATGGATCATGGCCTTCCTCCGTGTGCCGGGACTGCTGTGGGACTCGATCGGCTCATCATGCTGGCTTTGGGAGCAAAAAGTTTAGAGGACGTCCTTGCTTTCCCATTTCCGATCGCGTAGAATTTCAAATCAGACGATACAGAAAAGGTACTCCCCGCTGGTTTTGATGCAACCGCGGGGAGCTTTGGGAAATGTACACGCGAAAGGGCGGAACGATGTGTGTTTTCGTACGTTTTAGTACATGGAGGCTCTGCGTTTTGCCCTCGCTGCTTCTTGTGCGGCTTTGTATCGTTCTTCGGGGGAAGGGATCCCGTCGAAAACGGTGAAGACGGGGATCTCGCGCCGCAGTTTTCTGAGGTACTCTTCTTTGGCTTCTGTGATCTTGTTCTGCCGGATCTTCGTTTCGATCTCTTTCTGAACGTCTCCGAGCGGTTTGCGAATCAGCGGAACGCGTTCCAAGACACGAATGACGTAGAAACAGTTTTGGTCTTCAATAATTTGAGGACTGAGGACACCTACATCTTGTGAGAAAAGTGCGTCTTCCAGTGGTTGAGATGCGAGTTCTCCCGGTTTGATCCAGTCCTGTATTCCGCCTTTGGAGGCCGTGACGCCGTGTGAGAATTTCTGCGCGACTTCAGCAAACGGCATTTTCTGCATTGCGGCGATGGAGCCGATCCGTACCATTTCCTGATATGCTTCATCCCGTGAATGGAAACGAGCTTTCCGAATGACGAGTTCCTCCCAGCGAACCTGAGGGGGGACTTCAAATTCTTTGGGGTGTGCATGGTAGTAGTCGGCGATCTCAAGGTAGGAGACCGACGGATTTTGCGGGATGGTTTTCATGAGCCACTGTTGGCAGAAGACCATTTCGCGGTAGAGGTACTTTTGTTTTTGGATGCATGTTCCCTCGGAAATGAGGAGTTTTTCGTAGTCTTCCCGAAGCTGGATACCTGCTTTTTTCATTCTGTTGGGAAGTTCCTGTTCCTCAAACAGTTTATCGATGACCGTGAAGTTCTGTTTGATTCCTTCCGCAGGAACGTTACGCAGTACATCACAGAAGATCAGCTTTGCCTCAACGGACTGCTGAAGAAAAAGACGAATGAGCATTTCGCGCTGAAGGTCCCAGATTTCTTCCGGTATCTCCTCTTTTTTTTCCTGCATGAGCCGGTCTACATTGACCATGATATCTCCGGAAAGGATCACTTGTGTACCGACCTGCGCCAAAACTTGGCCGTGTTCGTAGTACTGAATGCCTTCGCCGGCCAGTTCGGAAGAGTCGGCCATGAGCGACGGGACTTGGGTTAGTACGGTATCTGCTTGAAAGTGTACGGTATCCTGTTGAAAACCTGTCTCGGAAGCCGAAGGCAGACCGTCTGCATTTAAGGGGGCAACGCCAGGTTGGCTCGTACTTGATGTTGGCGGAGTGGTTGAGGGGATCCCGGAGGGGGATGCTGCCGGCGGGAGCGAATTGGGAAGTTCGGAAGGAAGCATGACGGCTGTTCCGACGGCGGAATTTTCCGGGGCGACATTCAGTTGTGCCGGAAGCGTTCCTGAAAACGTTCCCGTACCTGCATGCAAATTACTGGACTGAGGATCCGTCAGACCAGAGGCCGGGTTAGAGATCCCGGTTGGGGAGTGATCCTGAACGGCAACCGTTCCCTGCTGGGGAGCAACAGATCGGGGGATGACTGGTGCAGCAGCTTGGGGACTGACTGGTGCAGCAGCTTGGGGACTGACTGGCGGCAGGTGAACTGCGGGAGTTCCCGGCGTATTTGAAAATGCGGCGGTAGGAGCGGCTCCGACTGGCGGGATGTGCGTCGATGCTGTTTCTGCCGGCGTTTCGAAACCGGGGGCTGGTTTTGACGTATCGATCCCCAATTCCGAAAGATCCTGGTAACGCGGCGGAGCGAGCTGAACGTCTCCAAAGGGATTTTCAAGTTCCTCGGTCTGTTTTTCTTCTTTTTTAGCCCATGGAAAACGGATGAAGAGTCCCTTTTGTTTTTTTTCTTCTTCGAGTTCCTTTTCTTTTTGCTCGGAGTAGCTCAAAAATCGGTCGGTATCTCGCGATGTAACGCCGCTTCCTGCCCGGTCCGCAGTGCCTGTTGCCGGTTTGACTTCCGGGAGTACGGGAGCATCGAGCGGTTCTGCATTTTGTGCGGAACGAGAGGATCTTGAGGCGGACCTTGGCTTCCACCACTGAGCTGCTGCTTCCTGAACGGAAAGTGTCAGGAAGGCGAAGGCAATGAGCAAAAAAAGGGAAAACTTGAACGAACGCATGAGGTCCTCACGAATATTACGCAGGTTTGCCGCCGAAGTTGGTATCTTCGGGTACTTCTCTTTCGTGAGATTAACAAAATTTCACGAATCACGCAAGAGCATTTCGACATAATTTAGCAATTTTTCGGAATCTGACGCAGAATTTGCCGTTTCTTCATCTAGGGGGAGACAGGCAGAGTGTTCATCAATGAAACGAAGCGTCTTTTTTTCGCTGCCGACGGGGCGAGAGGCAAGCGGTTCGAGTGCTTTTTTTGAGTAAAATTCAAACATAAGGAAATCTCCATCCCGATGGATCGAGTGAATGAGCCACTGGTGGGCTAGGATCCTGACTCGGTAGAGTTTCAGTAAAAGGATGGCCTGAAGGGGCAGTTTGCCAAATCGGTCGATCAGCTCTGATTCAAAATCTGAGACGTGTGCAGGGCGTGTGAGTCGTGAAAGCCGCCGGTAAAGTTCCATTTTGGTTCGCATGTCGGGAACGTAATGGTGCGGAAGGTAGGCGGTGACGGGGAGGTCTACATCAACGTCGACCGTTTCGCGGGGAGGAAGTCGGCGAAGTCGTCGAACTGCCGCGTCAAGCAGGTCGCAGTAAAGTTCGTAGCCGACCATTCCGATCTGTCCGCTTTGTTTCGTCCCCAGAATGTTTCCCGTTCCGCGGATTTCCAGATCGCGCATGGCGATGGAAAAACCGGCTCCGAGATGCGCGAACTCCTCGATCGCTTTCAGTCGGCGGATGGCGACTTCCGAGATTGTGTTGGCTCCATGGACGAGAAGGTAGCAGTATGCGTGATTTTTGAATCGTCCGACCCGTCCGCGCAGCTGATGAAGCTCTGCCAGACCGAAATTGTTCGCTTCGTTGATGAAGATTGTGTTGGCGTTCGGAATGTCCAAGCCGGTCTCGACGATCGTCGTGCTGACCAGAATGTCGACGTCATGGTTTACGAACGACAGCATGACCTTCTCCAGCTCGCGTTCCGCCATTTGCGCGTGGCCAATTGCGATGCGTGCTTCCGGAACGATTTGACGCAGGGCATCTGCGACCTCTTGAAGATCCCGCACGCGATTATGGATGAAAAATATCTGTCCGTTTCTGTCGATCTCGCGCAAAATGGCATTCCGAAGAAGCTGAGGCTGGTAGCGTACTACGTGCGTTTCAATGGCGCGTCGGTCTGCCGGCGGAGTCTCCAAGCTGGAAATGTCGCGCAGTCCGAGAAGCGACATGTGGAGCGTTCGCGGGATCGGGGTGGCGGTCATCGTGAGAACGTCGACGGTCGAGCGCAGTTTTTTGAGCGTTTCTTTGATCCGAACGCCGAATTTCTGTTCCTCATCGATGATCAGGAGACCTAGATTGCGGAATGAAACGTCAGAGCTGGCGAGCCGGTGCGTCCCGATCAGAATGTCTACTTTTCCATCGGCAGTTCGTTTTAGGATCTCTTTCTGTTGGGCTGCGGAGGCAAAACGGGAGATCGATTCGATCGTGACGGGAAACGTTGCCATTCGGGCACGGAATGTGCGTAGATGCTGTTCGACGAGGACCGTCGTCGGGGCCATGATCCCGACTTGGAATCCAGCTTCTACGGCTGTAAATGCCGCGCGCATCGCGATTTCCGTTTTACCGAACCCCACGTCGCCGCAAAGAAGCCGATCCATGGGACGCGGGGAGGCCATGTCGGCGCGGATCGCATCGATCGCCTTGAGTTGATCGGGAGTTTCTGTGTACGGAAAAACGGCATCGAATTCATTTTGGAGCGGTGTTTCTATCGGGAAGGAGAGGCCCGGACGGGAAAGACGTTCCGCTTGCGTCTCCAGCATTTCACCGGCCAGTTCCTTGACCGACTCTGCGACCTCTTCCTTCATTTTTCCCCACGATCTTCCACCGTAGGGCGAGAGTGCCGGTTCCGCGTTTTTGCCGCAAATGTACTTTTGGACTAGTGCGATTTTGGAAGTTGGGACGTAGATCAAAACTCCGTCTCGAAATTCAAGCACCATATGCTCTTCCGCTCCGTTGGCGTTGGGAACGTGAGGCGAGTTGGCTTTGCGTCCCTGGACCTGCCGGAAAATGGAACCATCTGAAGCTGCCGCTGTGTCTGAGATCGAGGAAAGAGGGCGGGGGACGGACTGTGTTTGACTTTTGGATTTCAGAGGCTCCAGAAGTTTCAGGCCGCGATAGCGTGCGATGCCGAACGATACATGAACGACAAAATCTCCTTCCTGCAGATCGGTGAACGAGTCGATCGTCTTCGTCGAGGGCGCGTCGGCGTCAGCATTCGTTTCATCTCCGGTTCCAGCTCCGATTCCAGCTTCTTCCGACCCATTCTGCCGAGTTTTTTTCCTGCTTGAGACAGCACTGCGGCGTACTTCTTCTTTTCGGAATAGCGCGGAGGATGAAATGACCATTTCCCGGGAGGAAACGAGGCGAAATCCGTCGGAGATCGTGCCGAGACGGTAGTGGACGGCTTTTCGTTTTGCGAGATGCGTTTCGCCAAAAATCGTTTCGAGGCGAGCTTTTTCTGCGTCATTGGGGCACAGAACGTAGACGGTCTGACCGATGCCGAAACGATCTAGTTCGCCGCAGACTTTTGAAAATTCGCCGCTGAATCGTTCGACGGATTCCATCGAAAGGGAGAATGTTTCGCCAAATGTCGCGGTTCCGATGCTGGAAACGCTGAAAAACTGGAATTTCATGACTTCACGCAGAAGCTCTTCTGGTGAGAAAAGTGTTTCCGGGTTTTCCTGCGCCTGATAAAATCGGCGTCCCTGAAGCTGGGCATTCTCCGGTTCAAGGAGGAAAAAAAGCGTTTTAGAGGCGGAAAGGTACTGCGTCAGCGGAACTCCGCCGTGAAGCGCATTCAGCATCGAAGTGAAGGAACCGAGTGAAACGGAATCTAGGGACCGCAGGCTGCGTTGTGTTTCGAGGTCGAATTCGCGGATCGAGTCGATGTCGTCGCCGAAAAACTCGATTCGGATCGGTCTTTCCCAATCGATCGCGAAAATATCGAGCAGACCGCCGCGTGCGAAAAATTCTCCGGGAAATTCGACTGCCGTCGTGTTCTGAAAACCGTGAGTCAGAAGCCACTCGATGAGCTCTTCCATGGAAAATGCTGTTCCGCAGGTCAGCGTCAACGATTCCTGCCGAAGGTGCGACGGATCCGGGCATGGAGAAAGGAGCGCGTGAAGCGGGGCTGTGATGATGGGGGCTGCCGAGTCGGTTTGGGGTTCGGTTTCTGCGTGGCGCAAAAGTGCTTTCAGGACACGGAGCCGTTCTCCGATGCTGACGTCCGGAATGAAGGTCGAAAAGCGTTCCGCGGCATCGCATTCTGGATCTGTTTCTTGGTCAGGCATGAAGTCGTGCGGACGATTCTGCCACGGAAACGGAAGGATCGGGCGCTGGTCGAAAAGCGGGAAGTCGTCTAAGATGTTCTGTGCATCTTTTTGAGTCGGAGTCAGGACGATGATCGCGTGGTCTGGTTTTTCCTTTGCCAATGCTGCAAGAACAGCAGAAGTGCCTCCCCCCCAGATCCCGTCAAGGTGTGGGCATTCTTGCGATTTTAGGAGGGTGAAGATCCCTTTTTTTTTCAGTTCCTCCTGGATATGGCTGACGATTTCATGAAGTTCTGTTGGCATTGAAACGGAGTACGGGACGGAGTTTTGGGAAAATCTTCGTTCTGGTATAGATGGAAAAGTAACTCGGCAGCTCGAACGACCTGAACTTAAAGCGGGTACGCATCCTGCGGCCAGCCGGGAGGTTTGCCGAAAAGCAGAAACGAGAAACTTGCGTCGGGCATCTGCTTTCCGGCCGTGAACGTTTCGTTAGTCGAGTTCTTTCACGCGGACATTTTTGAACATGACTTTCGCACCATGTCCGAGAAATCCGATCGCGCCGGATTCATTGTGCAAACCGGGATGATTCCGGTTGTCCATCGTTTGGGTGATCGTTGAAATGTCGGCATCCGTGACGACTTGGCCGTTCACCGTGACACGAATGTGTCCGCCGTCCGCCATGACTTCTTCCGTGTTCCATTCGCCGGCGGGTTTCGTGAAGCCGCGTTTGACCGGAACGACACCGTAAATGGATCCGTGGTACTGGTACGGTTTCAGATGCCGGTAGCAGTCTGCGTAGTCGTCCAGGATCTGGATCTCCATGCCGTGATATGCTGCGTCTTTGCCCATTTCTGCACGGATCCCGAGGCCGTTATTGCCATTCGGCGGAACCATGAAATCGAAACGGATGATGAAATTTTTGTAGTCTTTCGGCAGGTAGAGATTGCCGCCGGGTTTGCACACGATGACACCGTCTTCCACGACGTAACCTTTTGTGTCGCCGCGCCAGCCGTCAAGGTTTTCTCCGTTGAAGATCAACTCGAAACCTTCCGCTTTTTCTGCGTCGCTGAGCTGATTGTCAGCGGCTTGGGCAAACTGGAACGCCGAGATGGAAAGCAGGACGGCGAAAAATGCAAAAATCATTTTTTTCATAGTGAAATTCCTTAAATTTAAAGGCGAGTTAGAGAGCACGCGCTCTCAAATTCTTTGTGATCCTAAATTGGGTGAGTTGGAAATGATGAGGCATTCGAACATACCCGGAACGTTTTATTCAACGTTTTATCTTCAGGTCATCTTCCGGAGGCTATGGCATTTTTTATGAAATTTAGTCTGCGTCGATGAATTCCTGCGCTTTCTTATTACCGACAGCTTGGAGTTTTTCTGCGTCCCAGATGATCTTGCTTCCTGAACGGTACGCGGCAGCTCCCAGAAGGACCGTTTCTGTCAGCGGCCCCGTGTAACCGAAATGGCACGGCGGAAGCGTTCCTGTTCGGATCGCATCGAAAAAGTCTGCAAAATGCCCTTTTGATTCCGGGATCCATGGGGCAGGTTCCTGAAAATTCACAAATTTCTCTTTGGGAGCGAGCGTCCGCTTTGTGTAGTCTGCCTGGATCGCTCCTTCCGTTCCGACGAAAAAGACACCGCCCGGCCACTTCGTCAGTCCCCATTTTTCCAAAATTGCCGGCTGAATGTCTCCGTCGTACCAGAAGACTTGCAGAGTTCTGCCGCGGTACGCAAACTCGTACGTGACCTTGAGACCGAGCGGGGCCATTTCCGTCTGGTCTTCCAGTGCGGGTCCTTCCGCTTCAACGGTCAAAGGCGCTTTTAAGTCAAGGGCCCAAAAGACGAGGTCCATGAAATGGCACCCCATATCGCCGAGCGTTCCGCTTCCGAAATCCCACCATCTGCGCCAGTTGGAGGGATGGTAGAGCTGTGCAGCATACGGACGTTTCGGAGCCGGTCCGAGCCATTCTTCCCAGTGAACCGATGCCGGACACGGGTCTTCCCGATCCGGACGAACGGTATTTCCTCCCCATCCTTTTCCGCACCAGACGTGGACTTCCTGGATCTCGCCGAGCAGTCCGGACTGAACGATCTCCACCGTTCGGCGATAGTTCAGGCATGTGTGCATCTGGTTGCCCATGGATGTGATGAGATTTTTCTCTGCCGCCTTTTGCGTCATTTCCCGGACCTGCCGGACACTGTGTGCCAGCGGTTTTTCGCAGTAGACGTGCAGTCCGTACTCCATGGCCAGCATGGCGATCGGGTGGTGCGTATGGTCCGGCGTATTGATGAGGACTGCATCGAGCTGTTTGTGAAGTTCCTCCAGCATCCTGCGGTAATCCGAGAAACCACGTGTTCCAAGCGAGCATCGCCCCAATGCACGAGCTAACGCTTCGTCATCTGTGTCGCAGATCGCCAGAACATTTTCTGTAAAGGCTCCTCCGAGGTTTTCTTTGCCGCGTCCGCCTACGCCTACGACGCCGAGATTCAGTTTTCTGTCTTGCATTTTGGTTTACTTTCAGGTTCTGGATTTTTCAATTTCTATATTTTGCCTTAAAATCGCTAATTCGTCAATACGGTCCCCCGCCATTTTGGAAATCTTTTCCAAAAAAAAGACTTTTTTCTCTTTTTTCTTCCAAAATTTTGCTAAATTTCTTCGATTCTTCCTCTTTCTAACTTGATTCTTTGCGAAAAAATGCTTTAATGAAAGAAAATGATTTCGGGAACTGATTCGGGAACTGATTCGGGAATTGATTCGGGAATTGATTCGGGAATTGATTCGGGAATTGATTCGGGAATTGATTCGGGAATTGATTCGGGAATTGATTCGGGAATTGATTCGGGAACTGATTCGGGAACTGATTCGGGAACTGATTCGGGAACTGATTCGGGAACTGATTCGGGAACTGATTCGGGAACTGATTCGGGAACTGATTCGGGAACTGATTCGGGAACTGATTCGGGAACTGATTCG
>SUVI01000079.1 GCA_015062085.1 Planctomycetaceae bacterium | reverse complement strand
ATCCTGACGGTCAGCAATATCGGACTTACCTGCAACGGCGTCAACATTTCCACGGAAGTGATCGACCATATTGAGCAGATCGGTTTCGACAAATCGAGTGAAAAGTACGTCGGAAGCGACGAAAACCACATTGAAAAGACCATCTTCCGCATCATCTTCAAAGAAGGTGCGGATCTTAAGGACGGCAAGTACAAGCTCATCGTCCGCGATAATGTGGAAGACCGGTTCGGTAATGGACTGGATGGAAATATGGACGGAGTCCCGGGCGGGAATTTCGATCTGGAATTCGTCATCTCCTCGGAACCGGTCGATGAAGGTTCGCAGGTCAAGCCGGAGATCCCGGTCGATTCCGAAGAGAGCGATCTGGATCAGGTCACGAACTCCTCTACGGCCGGCGATCAGACGGAACCCGCTGTCGCGATGAACGATCAGGGCGACTATGTGGTGGTCTGGGTCTCCGAAGTCGTTGAAACGCTCATCGGTGAAGATGAAAACGGTGACGGTACCGATGACGGCACGACGGACGACACGACGGACGATACGACTGGTGAAGATGGTGAAGATGACGATGAACCGGTCATCAAGAAAATCGTCAAGAAAGTCATCATGGGGCAGCGTTACGACCGTTACGGAACGGCACTGGGGCCGGAATTCTACGTCTCGGATTTCGTGGATGGCATTCAGACTGATCCGGATGTCGCGATGGACAGCTTCGGTAACTTTGTCGTGAGCTGGACGGTTTCTGGACGCGATCAGAACCATGACAGCATCAACGATAACAACGAGCTGGCGGAGTATGACATTTACGTCCGAGTCTTTGACGTTTACGGAAACGCCGTCACCAATTCCTTCCGTGTGCAGCAGGATTACCTCAACAAGACGGAAACGGAAGCGGAAAAACGCGGGATCCAGAAGGAATCTTCGATCGCCTTCTCGCCGGACGGTGAAGAATTCGTCATCACTTGGACGAACATCAACTCGCACGAATCGGTGGACGTCTCTGGTGTCGTGGGACAGCGTTTCACTTACAAAGGCGCGAAAGTCGGAGGACGGTTCATCGTCAACGAAACGATCCCGTACGAACAGGGTATGTCGGATGTTACGATGGACGCGGACCACAACATTTACGTGACGTGGCAGAGTTCCAGCAGCTCGAAGACCGGTCTGGATATCTACGTGCGCAAGTTTGACCGCAATAATACTCCGGTTTCCGGTGAAGTCCTTGTCAATACGACGACGAGTGACGACCAGAAAGCACCGTCCATTGCGGCAAACGATGAAGGTTCCTTTGTCGTGGCGTGGGCATCGCAGGATGGTTCCGGATACAATGTGTCCTTCCAGTGCTTCGACAGCACTCTGAACAAGATCGGTTCCGAGACTCGTGCGAACACCTACACGATGTTCAGTCAGTATCAGGTCGCCGCAACTATCAGCCGTAAGGCGGAAAACGGTACGAATTTCGCCATTAGCTGGAGTTCCTACGGTCAGGAAAAACTGTCCACAAAGTCTTGGGGCGTGTATATGAATGTCTATGACAGTCTTGAAACACGTAACAGCGTAACGGCGACGAATCAGGAAATTCTGGTCAACGCTTACCGTCCGTGGGACGAAAACGCTTCGGCAGTTGCGATGGACGCTTACGGCAACATCGCAGTCGCGTGGGTCGGTCCGGACGAAGCGAAGACTGGGACCATGGTCGCCGTCAAACCGGAAGATACCGACATCTTCAACAAGGTCTACATCCGTGCGAACGTGCCGGGATACCGTCCGATCGGCGGCATCATCAACACGATTCCCGATGAAAACGTGAGCAAGACCACTGTCTCGTACAATTCGACGCTGGTCAACGGCGGCGGTACGATCCAGAAGGGGGCGGATACTGTCACGGTCCAGGCGGCTGCAAAATCGACGAACCGCTTCGTCTTTGAAGCTGGCGCGGACAAACCGAAGGTCACGCTCAACAATGTGGTGCTGGATGTCGAAGGTTCCGGATCGAACTACGTATTCGACGCTGCGAATACGCTGGGGTTTGAAAGTACGGTCATCGTGGAAGGATTTGGCGGAGAGACCGTCACTGCGGAAAACGGTCTGGTCGTCATCTCGGGTGCGGGATACACGCTCACGATCCGTAATGCAAGCTCCTTCCTCTTCAACGGAACGAATGCGGTCGCGAACGTCAGCGCAGTCTCCGGCGGAGTCGTTTCCGTCGAAGGTTCTGCCGTCACGCTCCAGACCGAAAAGTCCTCCTGCCGCATCCAGGGCTGTGTAAACATCACGGCGAGCGCTTCCGGCAGTGCCGTCGCGAAGCTCTCCGGTACGGAAGAAGACGAAGAATTCCAGGTCGAAGGCAATCAGATCACTGCCATGTCCGGCAATACCCAGATCGCAGTCACCAATTTCCGCGAAGTTTATCTCTCCAGCAGAATGGGCGACAGTGTCGTCTTCAACAATGCGGGGACCTACATGATCGATGGAAACTACGTGGAATTCATCTCGGCAAATGCGACGATCTACGCCTCTGATTTCGCGGACCTCAAAGCCAACGCAGGCGGTTCCGCCAACATTCAGACGGAAGATGCCGGATGCGTTGTCACGGCTGCTGACGGAAACCTGACGGTCTCCGGCAATGGATTCACGCAGACCTTCACCGGTCTGACCTCCGCGAAACTCACCGGTTCGGCTGCCGACGCGGCGAACGTGACGGCCAATGCGAACGTGACGGTCAATGCGGGCAATGTCCAGAGCGGACTCTACACACTGAACGGTTTCGGAGATGTGACGGTCCTCAACGCGCAGAACGTCGATTTCACCGGCACGGCTGGCGATGATACGGTCACGGCTGGCGTGGATCACGCGCAGTTCTCGGCAAACGGCTCAGAGATCAAGGTCGAAAGCCTCACCTCCCTCCAGGTCAACGCCTCGCAGGGAACCGACTCGGTCGTCCTTACCGACTCGGCCGCCGATGATTCCTTCACGTGGTTCAAAGGCGTCGCGACTCTCAACGGCAATGTGAAGATCCAGGGTGTTTCGACTCTTGCCTTCATCTCTGCCAACGGCGGCTCCGATTCCGTCTCCATCACGGGAACGGCCGGAAACGAACTGTTCACCCTTACGGAAAACGCAGTTTCGGCAGTCTTTGAAAATGCGTCGATCCGCGCAGAGGGCGTGAAGAACGTCACGATCGACGGAAACGGCGGCGAAGATGCGCTCACGGCGGAAGACACTGCCGGCGACGACGTCTTCTCCATCGCTCCGACCTCTCTGACGCTCTCCGGTACGAACAACTGGAACGTCAGCGGCATTCAGAACATCAAACTCTACCGTCAGAACGGCGGCAGCGATGCGGTGAATGTCAGTGATTCCGCCGGAAACGACAAAGTGGTCCTCAGTCCGAAATTCCTCACCATGACCAGTGCCGACGCGATGCTTTCCGTCAGCGGATTCAGCCGCATCTCGGTAAACAGCCAGTACGGTGACGACACGGCCGTCCTTTACGATTCCGTGAAGCAGGATGCTGCCGTCGTGGACGAAGGTTCCGTCTCCCTCAGCGGCACGGACTTCTTCAACCAGGTCTACGGATTCCGCAAGGTGACCCTCTACTCCCTCAACGGCGGAGCGGATACCGTTTCCGGCAATGCGTCGATCCAGGCGGTGGATGATTTCTTTGCCGCGGAAGGAAGCGACTGGAGCGTGAACGGTTTCGGATTTGACTTCTAGCAGACTCGGATCTTTCGGATCCTGAAACAAAAAGAGGGGCGGCCTGGACCGTCCCTTTTTTCTTTTATCGTCAGATCTTTTTCAAAACGCCGAAGGTCAGTATGTCGTTCGGACCACCGTTCCCTGACGCAATTTCTGTGCGAGCGAGAAGCAGACCGGGGAGAGGCTCCGTTCGATCTGATCCAGGCTTCCGAAATACTTGCGCCCGAGCACTTCCTGCTGACGGATGAGGGCCTGTACTCCTGCCGGCGCAATGTTGACCTGCTGGGGATCCTCATGCTTTTTGAACGGCATGAAAACGATAACGGCTTCCTTTTCGACGCGGTTTCCGCGGAATGCGTAGATCGGATTCTTACTCATTTCCTGATCTTCGTGAGCGAATTCTCCGAGATTCAGCTGGAAAACGAGCGATTTCTCACATTCTGTTGGCATCGGCATCGTGAAGTGGACGGGGTTGGGTTTTGATTTGGAGTCGAGTTCACCTTTCGGCTGGCAAATCACCTCTGCAAGGATCGGGCTTTCGCCTTCTGCCTGCGCATTGGGATTTTCCCGGAACGCAAGAGAGAGGCGGAAAGGAACCATTTTTTGCGCAACGTTCAGCATGAATTCGAATTCCATTGGTTCATTCAGTGCGATTTTAGCGGACGGTTCACTGATGAGCGACGCGGGAATTACGTGCATTTGGTCTCGTACGCCGATCATGAACGTATCTGTCCGGAACGAGATCGAGTATGCCTGAATGTTCTGTGCTGCGGCATCTTCCTTTCCGAAAAGCGATTTTTTCTCATTTTTCTTCTGGAGGCTCGGGATCGCCATCCGCTGGAGTACGAGGCCGCGATTTTCTGCGACGGAAACGAGATCCAGCGGTTCTGCCGTTCCGTTGAGTTCATGCTGGAAAACGTATGCAGTCATGCGGTTTTCAGGGGCAGGAATGTCGATGAGTTTCTGGATCTCCACGAGCTGGTCGAGCGAGAGTGCCCAGTCTTTCACGCAAAGTGCCTCGTTTCCATTTCGGTCTCTCGTGCGTTCACACGAGCCGACGCTGCTCAGGTTGGACGCAAAAGCCAGTTCCAGTTCTTCGATCGAAATATTTTTCGGAACGAAAACTTGTTCCATGTACTCATTGAGCGGTTCCGGAAGGTTTTTCAGTCTGGATGTATGGGCAACGTAAATGAAATCTTCATGGCGCACGAAATCGAACGGCAGGCCTGCCAGCATTTTGCTGAGGATGATCTCCGGATCGGAATTTTCTGTTTCGCACGTGATCTCACCCTGCACATCGAGAGCTGCGAAGACTTTCAGATCCGTTTTCCACGAGAATTTTTCCAAGGCATCGCGAATGTCCGTATCTGTGAAGGAAAGGAAGTACGTTTTTTTGACGGGCTTTTCCGTTTCCTCTTTTTCACTTTTTTCACTCTCCGTTTTTTTGCTTTCCGTTTTTTCAGCTTCCTCTTTTTCAGCTTCCTCTTTTTCGGAGTCTGCTTGAGGTTCTTCCGCGAGTTTTTCTGGAGTTTTATCTGCAGATCCCTCCCGAAGCGCTTCCGGTTTTTCCTCCGAATTTTCTCCATTAATGCGAGTCTGTTCAGGCACGGGGGTCAGCTCCTGAACGGAGAGTTCCTGAATGGGGAGTTCCTTGGTTGGGAGTTCCTTGGTTGGGAGTTCCTCAACGGCCATTTCTTCAACGGCCATTTCTTTTGCGGCTGCAGCGCCTGCCGTTTCGTTTTCTGCTCTCAGAGAGGCGAGAAATCTTTCGGAGTCGCTTTGAGCGGCCGAGGGCGTTTCCGGCTGGGAAAGGCGCACGACCCCGGGGAGCTCTTTTTCCGCATCGGCTTCCGTTTCTGCCGGAATGTGCCTCAGAATTGGAGCTTGTGCCATTCCAGGCGTTCCGGAGACCATTCCAGGCGTTCCGGAGACCATTTCAGGCGTTCCGGAGACCATTCCAGGCGTTCCGGAGACCATTTCAGGCGTTCCGGGGACCATTCCAGGCGTTCCGGAGACCATTTCAGGCGTTCCGGGGACGGTATTCTCGGTGGTCTCATCCGTACGCATGAGATTCTGGATCGCCATTTGATTCAGGCCTGCCATTCTTTGGGAAACGGAAACTCCTTCCTGCGGCATCAAAAGAGCGACTGCGGAAGCCTTGGCACTCGGCGGATCTGCAGACGGATCCGTCGGGAAGTTTGCCGAAGGCGTGAATGACGCCGGATCCATTTCTGTATTCGCGGATGATGCGGAAACACGGATCAGGGCACGGGATGGTGAGGCGCTTTCCAGAGAATTGGCGGCGGTTTCCGTTTGGCTGTTGTGTGCGTTTTCCGGAAAATCCGGCACTGCACTCCCCATTGAAGGTGCGGTATGCGCCAAGACCGCTTCTCCCGGAGGGGTCATCTCTCCTGAAGGAAGCATCGACGGCGTTTCATTTGGCAAAACGAGCCCGGCGAGCGCCGTTTGAGGGGCCGTTTCTAAATTTTCTTTCGGAACGTGCGGGCCAATGAGTGATTTTTGAGCTGCGGCCTGGTAGAGGGTCCGTTCTTCTTTCTCCGGCAGGAGCTTCGCGGATCTTTCAGCCTGGCAGGCTCTTTCTTCGAGAAACCCTGATTTTTGACGGTCGGCAGAAGCGGTTTCCGTCTCCATTTCCAAAACGTAGGTTTCCGGGAACATCATGGAATGTGCGGCATCCGTGTTATCCGAGGCGGAGAAGGAACCTCCGAGTTCAAAAAAACACCAACCGGCAAAGCAGCCTGCTGCGAGGCTGGAGAGAATGAATTGAAAACGTTTCTCGTTCTTCACGATTTCACCTAGTTTTCCGTGTGGATCCGGCCGCCGTTAGGCATACCGCTGAACAAAACACTACTTCACTTTTGGTTTATCGGAATTGCGCGACCTGAACAATAGAAAAATTTTACCTGACCGTTAAATTTTAACAAAAAAGATTTTTGATGAAAATAGAGTGCCCCCCTCTGGACAAGAATCGGAAATCGTGTATAATGTACCTAGTTGATTTTTGAAAATGAAAATTTTACTGACCGACCTGAGGAGGTGATTTTAGTGGTCAAACTGACGTTGAGAGAAAACGAATCCGTTCAGGATGCAGTCCGTCGTTTCCGTAAGCTCGTGGAGCGCAGCGGTATCAAAAAGGAAATGCGCCGTCGTGAGTTCTACGAAAAGCCGAGCGAGATCAATCGCCGCATCCGTCTCCGCGCAGAGCGCCGTTCTCGTCGCCTCCGCAACAATCCGCAGGGTTGAGTTTGATTTCTTTGGAGTCTTCTGCTTTTTTTGATCAGCAGAAGACGCCCGAATGAGAAAAAACAGAAGAGCAAAAAAGCCGTCAAAGGAAACTTTGGCGGCTTTTTTTATGAGAATGTTTTTTGTAGGAGAAGGTTTCAGCGAGGGCCTAGATCCGAAGGATTTCGGAGAGGTCCTGCGGGGAGAAAAGTTCTCCCCATCGTTTTCCCCATCGTTTTCCCCATCGTTTTCGTCATCGGTAAATGGAAACTTCCTGCTGGATCAGGTCCAGTCCGGCTTCTTCGCACAGAAACTGGCAGCGTATCGTGTAGTTGCCGCCGATCTGTGCGTTTGCGTGGATCTGGAACGTTTGCGATTCTCCCGGTTTGAGGGACTGTACGGAGAAGGAGACGATCCCTTCATTCATGACATTGGCAGTCTGTTTTACTTCATTCGGCTCGATCCCGTCACTGAAGTAGGCGAAAAGCTGCCCGTTTTTGATGGTATTGCTTCCTGTGTTCGTAAGCTGGACCTCGTAGATCCCGTTTTCGGACGTTGAGAGGATCCGTTCGGGGAAATTCAGCTTCATTTCCACGTTGGTGATCCCTTCGATCTGGAGCGGAACGTGATTTTCGGAAAGGATCCGCGTGTCCGTCTGGAGAGTGAAGGGGAGCTGCGTCGTGCAGGCTTCGTCGAATTCGACGAGGACGCGGAAATATTGAGTATGGCCTTCCGGCGTGTCTGCTAGGTCCAGAATGATCTGCTGAGTTCCGGCTTCCATGTAGGGGAGTTTTGGTTCCGTGCCGGCAAAGTGTGCGTTTTCCGGGAGTTGGAGGCACATTTGGAGGTTTTGGGCCTGCGTATTCCCGAGATTGCGGATCTCAACGGGGAACTTTGTCTGAACTCCGGCAAACGGGGATTCCGGCTCGCCGATCTGCACGTTCATGTCGATGAACTGGACGTCGAAAAAATGCTCGGCAAGTGCGTAGGTCTGGTTCTGGATCTGGGCACAGACGCAGAGTTTGACTTTTTCGCGGGACGTGGGCGTGATGACTGCTTCTACGATCTGTGCATTTCCTGGAAGGAGAGCGGGAATGCCCTGAAGCGAGCATGTCTGCTCTGTGCAGCCTTCTGTTTCCATTTTGAGGACGATATTTCGTGCGATGCAGTTTCCCGCATTGGCGACGCGGATCTTTACCCGATTTTCCTCTCCCTCACGGATCAGAGTATCCGGGATGAGTTCCATCTGAAGTTTCGGAAGTTCCGCGACCATGACTTTACGGTCTTCAGCGTGCCGATTGCTCCATGAGACACGAAGGTCTGCGGAAACCGTCTCCGTTGGGACGACCTTCAGAATGAGGGTTTCCTGCGCAGAAGCCGGAAGCGTTTCCAGATTCCAGACGCATCGCTGGGAGTTTTCTTCAGGAGCTCGTAAAATGACAGTGGCTCCACGGGAAGTCAGGGCTTTTTTTACGGTAAAGCTCGCAGGGATCGCGATTTCGACGCTCGTTCCGTTAGAGGCCAACGGACTCACATTACGAATTTGGATCTGGAACTGAGTTTCGACTCCGACCAAAACATTTTGAGGTGCTTGAGTGAAAACTTTCAATTCCGCACGTTCTTTTCCGGAAATTTTCGTCGGAGTATCCCCAGCTTCTCTCTCTTCCAGCGGAGAGGGAAGGAGGCCAAAGTTTTCATCATCCCATTCCGTTTCAGACTTCATGCCCGCTTCCGAGGCCCCTGCAGTTCCTGAGGACCGGGAAACTGAATTACTGGAACCGGAGGCTGGTGAGTCTGTGATTTGGACGGCAGAACCGACGGAGGGTTCGATTCCAACGGAAGTTTCCAGCGGCGGAGGCAGCATGGTGAAGGAATCTTCATTCTGATCTTTCTGTGCGGAAGCTGCCGTTTTTACTGAAGCTGCGGCGGAACTTGAACCCATCGGCTCACGTCGATCGGAAAGTTTTGCCGGGAGCTCAGCCGGGAGTTCTGTCGGGAGCGAAAAGTCGGAAATTTCAGCACTCGTGGGGGTCCCAAGGCCGCCAGCGTTTTCCGCGTGCTCGGAATTTCCGATGGCAGACCCAGCGAGTGGACCTGCATTCTGGAAACCGGCCGAGACGGGATCGGAGTTCACGTCAGACTGTGAGGGATCCTGATCCGAAGAAATGGCATTCCGGCGCTCTAAGGGCGACACGAGACGCTGAGGTGAAATGTTCAGGAGCGGTTTCGTATCATTCTGTTCCATGAATTCCAGTTCTGGGATCTCCTGATTCCATCCGCTCTCCCTTTTTACGGAATTTCCCGAGCGAGCGTATGCGGGGTCAAGCGATTCTTCCGGATCCATCCCTTTCAGTGCACGTTTGGTAGGGACTGGCGGCATGGCTTCCAGATCTTCTCTTTCCTCATCAAATTCGGAATGCGGGAATTCAGAATGCGAGTCCATTTCGGAAATATTTCGGACGGTCTCCTCCTTTTGTGAGGCATCTGACGGTGTTTCTGCGGACGTCTGGTGTGTATCCGTTTGGGTATCCGCTTGGGGGGTGGCGGCGGATTCAAGGATCCATGAGTTTGGGTTTTCATCCGGAGATGAAGCGGATCCTGTGTGCGGAGTTTTGCTGTTTTCCAGATCGGACGTCTCCGCAGACTTTTGGGATCCTGCGATGGCTCCATTCTGGTGATTTTCGAGTCGAATGGAGTCCGGGATCTCCGAAAGATCCTGTTCGTCATCGTGAGCGGAAACGTTCTGGTCTGTAAGACCGCTTTTCAGCGGGGCCGTCTGCGGAATGTTTTCTGAAACCATTTCAGGAGCTTTGGCTGCCGTTCCAGTATCTTCGGCCACTGCACCAGCTTGGGGAATGCTGGGGGCTGTTCCTTCCAAAACGATCTGTTCCGGGATCTCTTCCGTATGGGGCTGTTTTTCCGATCTGTCGACTCCATAGGACGGCTCGAACGGAGGCTTTTCGTCTTTGGGATCTTCCCCCGAAAATGTCAGCTGCTCCGATCCTTTACTTCCGGCTCTTCCTGTGGAACGCAGGTCTGCAGAGGGAACCGCCTGCTCCGATGGCAGTTCCACACTGCTCTCTGCATTTCGTTTCCGCGACTTCGCTAGATTATCGAAAAATGTCGTGAACGGATTTTTCTTTTTCGTGGAATTCTCTGTCGAGGCGGTCTCTTTTTTTTCGGTCTCCTGCTTTGAAATTTCGTTTCGAAGCTGCGAATTGGCTGCGATCGCACTCTCATCTGCCGCCGCAGCCGGCGCATTTTCCTGTACCGCTGCTGCGTCCCGTTTCTTTTTCGCCAAAAGTCCTTTTGCTGAAACCGTTTCCGTTTCAGTCAAAAACACTGTGGAAAACAAAATGACGAATACGATTTTCCAAATTTCAAACTTTTTCATGAGACCACCTTCTGTTTGGAGGCAAAACACTTTCTTCTTAAATCTTTCGGTTTTTTTTAAATTCTGGTTAAGTAAAATAAGTCGATTATATGGATTTTTTCTATTTTATCGGTTGAGAGTGGAGGATTTTGACTATAAATCTTGCCTATTTTATCATTTGAGACTGAGAAGAGAATGCGTTTTTGCCAAAATAAAAGGTTCATCCGGGAACTGCGTACCAGTTTCACCACGGAAGCCGCAGAGGAGTTCACAGAAAGACACTGAAAGGAAACACGAAAGACTCGAAAAAATGCGAAATTCACAAAAGGCGATTAAAAATATTGGGTTCATCCGGGAACTGCGTACCAGTTTCACCACGGAAGACACTAAAAACTCACAGAGAAACACTGATCTTCATACAAAAAGCAGTAAAAACAGATCGCGCGAACATTTTTTATTTTAAAAATATATTTGCGTCTTTTCGTGTTTTCCGTGAAATTCGTGTCAGGGCACACGTTCACTGCTTTTTTTCCTCTTTTTTTCAGTGTGTTTCTGTGCCTCCTCTATGCTCTGAGTAGTAAGATCGGACCTGGTCGGTACGCATTTTTTGAAGAGTCTCATTTTTTTCCCGGAGTGGAGGATCTCGGCATCGTAAGACGCAGGATCAGTCTTTCCAAAAGGAGGCGTTCCGGTAACGCACTTGCGCCTTTCAGAGCGAAATCAAGCTCGGTAAGCCACGCGAAAAGCATTCTGGCTCTTTCACGTCCCAGACGTTTGAGCTGCGCGGAGGCTTTTTGCAGAAAGTATCGGTTAACTCCCGCTTGCGAGAGCGCGTTTTCCAAATCCGGTCGTCGGCCGGCTCTTTCCTCTTCCACGATGAGTTGGCAAGCTGTCGCGAGACGCCGAAAATTACTGGAGAGCTGCGCAAGGATGACGATCGGAACTTCTCCGGCTTCCAGAAGCTGTCCGAGGTAGAAGAGCGCATCTTTCGCGTTTCCATCCAGAATGCAGTCTGCCAGCGTCCAGACCGTTTGCATTCGCCATGTTCCTGAATTTTGGCGGATCTGAGCTTCCGTTATCGGTTTGCCATCCGTGATCGTGAGGGCGAGCCGGGCTAATTCCTGATCCAGAAGTCCCATTTCCGTACCGATTTGAGTGATGAGGAGCGACGCGGCTCCCGGCTGGATCTTGAAATGGTGCTTTTGGGCGGCTCTTTCACAGACCCATCGTGGAAGTTCCGTTTTTTCATGAAGGGCCCCGCAGTCGATCAGCAGACCATTTCCTTCAACGAGCTTGAAGAGTTTCGTATTGGACGGGAAACTCTTTAATTCAAGGACCAGAATGCCGGTTTCCAGCGGATCTTCCGCAAATTTTTCAAGCACCTCTCGATTTTTTGAGAGAAAATCGTCCGCATCGTTCAAAATAACGAGACGTTTTGCGGGTCCGAACATGGAGAAAGTGGAGAGTTCCTCAAAAATATTGCGCCATGAGGCTGAATTTCCGTCAAATTCCGCAGGTTCAAGTTCTTCCGTCTGTCCGTTTGGATCCGCCAGCGCGAGAGATCTTGCGACGGCAGACGGGATCAGCGACAAAACAGAACGGCGCAGAAACGATTCCTCGCCAAAAACTGCGCAGATCGTTTGAGGCGCAAATTTCTCCGGATCCGCCATCCAATTCAATGCAGGGATCCGATCTTCTGAAATTTCGGGTTTCGTTTTTTTGGCCATTTGAAAGTTCCTTACCGAGTCAGTTCATGAACTTGACGCACGCCTGGAGCGGGAATGGAGGATTTATTTTTCGGTGAATTTTTCCTGAAGTTCATGGACGGAACTGCGCAAAAACTCAAGAAGCTCGTGGATCTCCTCATGATTTTTCGGATGTTTGAGACGTTTAGGGATCCTGATTTGGGCAGGAACGACTCGTGAGTAAGTGAATGTTCTACCGATTTTTTCGAGGGGGATCTCTCCATTCATGACGCGCTTTCCAAACCAGGCACCGGCAAGGTCTGCGTTTAGGTCAACGACGTCGAAACCGCTTCCCCCATCCCGGTCATCACTGAGTTCTTTTTCGACACCGACCATTTCTACAGTTGAGGGGGCGAGCTGGATCGTCAGTGCCGCGGAGATCCAAAAATGCTTGGAGTAGTCGACCCCGCCGAAAATGGAGACACCGTTTCCAACGATTTTTTTGCGAAGTGCTTGGATCTCAGGAGTTTCGATCGCTCGGAACCTCCGTCCGTAGATGGGAACTTTGCCAATGGTGCCAGACGGTTCCAGGCAGATCTCGCAGGCAAGGAGGAACGCGCCGCGCGCAGCTTTTCCTTCGGGGGAATCCGCATCGCCTGTCCCGCCGACTTCCAGAGCTGCCCAAGCAGCGTACCGGACGATTTTTTCGCCAAGAATGTCGCCGGGCTGCTTTCCTTTTTCGGAGTAGCCTTTCAGCGGCTCATTTTGGGCCAGAGCCAAAAGCGTACGGAGGAGAACGAATCGAGCGGTCCGAACAGGAAACTCCATTTCGTCCGTTTTTTCAGTTTCCCATTTTTGAGCCGTCATTGAACGGAGCAGGTTTTGGAGTTTCTCGACGTCGGATCCCGGCTGAGGAACGGAATGGTTTGGTTCGGATCGCGCGGCGGAAACGCCATTATTCTGTGCATTCTGCGGCTCCGCGGCGGAAGCCGTTTCTTCTGACGCCGGAGTTGAAGGAGTCTCGTTTTCTTCCGTGGACGGTGTCGCGGGAGATGTTTGCTGTACAGTGCCGGGTACAGTGCCGAGAGTGGTCGCTGTGGGAGTTTGCGGGGTTTGTGTGGTCTGTGGGGTCTGTGGGGTCTGTGGGGTCTGTGCGGCGGTCTCACTTTCCATTTGGCGTTCGTTTTGGAGCTCTTTCATTTTTCCGAGGATCTTTAGGAAAAATTCCAGATTGGGATTTTCGAGGACAGGAACTCCTGCGGCTTTCTGGTCCTGAGCGATCTTCTGAACGAGGAGGTAGACGTTTTCCAGTTCGTCACGCACATCTGGGTGGAGCGTACGGATCCGGATCTTGTCTCCGCGTCGAAACTGACGGACCCAGAGGTTCATCGCCAGAGCATTCAGCGGGTCAAAGGAGATGGTAAAACCGGCGTGTCGCGACTTGCGTTCGTGCAGGACTGTGCGCATGACGGAATTTTCATCGGACGTATGGACCGCTCCGAGGAAATGTCCCATCTCGTGCAGAAGCGTTTCGAGACGCTCGACTTCCGTGATCTGCGGCGCTTCTTCACGCAGAAGGATCCGTCCGTAGAATGGCTGGCGGGCAAGTCCAAGCTCCGTACGTTCTCCGCCTGCGTTTTTGTGTGCCGTGAATCCCATGACCAGTTTTCCTGGAACGTTAGGAATCTTTTTTTCAAAATCGCTCATCACTTCCCGGAGATCCTTGCTGTTGGGGTCGGATCCCCAAGAATGAAAGGCCTCGATCTCAAGACGCACGAAGCAGGTCTTTTCCAAGATCTCTGACGCATGTGCGATACGTTCCGTGACGCGCTGTCTCCAGAGTTTCTCGGCAAGCGGAATGTTCATGTCGGTGAAGACGAGGACCGGGAGCGTCAAAATCGGCAGACCGACGGGAGATGCTTGCGGAGACTGGGATCCGTTTGTTTGAGAGGCGTGAGCAGGAGCAGCTGCATTTTTCGGATCGGTTGCCGAACGGCTTTCTGTATGTTTTTCAGAGGATGCGCGTCCTTGGATCCGGCTGTGCGGAATGGCGGTACCGTGGTCTGGACCGATTCCGTAGAGCTCCTGAGTCCCGTTCTGCTTCACGAAAAGGTAGATCTCGTCCTGGAGGAGACGAAGCCGGGTCAGTTCACCGTTTCGGTCAAAAACGGCCGCGGCTGCCTGAGGGTTCGAGATCGAGACAGTTTCGCCGGGACGCAGGATCATTTCTGTTCGCTCACCGCCGCGTTCCATTTCGATCCAGAAGCGGATCGCTTCCGTTCCATGATTTCCGAGGACGGTGACCCGTTCTTCATCCCAGACCGGAAGAAGCTCTCTCTCTTCCGGAGCAGCGGAAATTTCTGTTGGAGAAAAAAGCATCGGGGCAGTGAAAAGCATCAGTACGGTGAAGAGCCAGAAGGTGCAGAAGGTGCAGAATGTGCAGGAGGTACAGGAGGTACAGGTGCGCACGGTCCGGCCCAAAAGATCCCTGAAAATTTTCCTTTTCTGAAAATCGTTTCGTCCATTTCCTTTTTGAGTCATGCGTTTCTCCTCCCGGCCTAGCCGTTTTTTACTTTGCAGGATATGCTCCGGCGATCTTTTCGTGACGTGAGATGAGCTCATCGTGTGTTCGTGAGTTTGTCATGTGCACACCGTACGCGATTTTTTTCACAAAAAAAGCACACAGTCTCCAGAACGGCAGTCTGTGTGCTCGGTGTCCGAACTCGAGGAAGATCCTAGAGAGAGACCGTCTGATTTCCGACGTTCGTGCCGATGAACTGGAAGGCGACGTTACTGCGGTCGCCGGCTTTGAGCGTCACGACTTTGGTCTCGACGAATTTCTGGCCGTTGAGCGTGACTTCCGCGCGAATGACGTAGTCGTACGCATTTCCAGCTTCCAAGCCGTAGGAAACGAAGGAACGAGTGCTTCCCGTGGCGGCAGTCAGATTGTCGTTGACGTAAACGACTGCATCATGCGGAACACTGATGGTCAGGATCCCGCTGTTTGCCGGGACGGCTTCTTCCTGCGTGAAACTGGCTTGGTGGAACGGCGTGTTCAGGATCGAGGCGCTGTTTTCGTCAGGCGTCACGACGGACGGCACGGCTTTTTCTGCCGGTTCCGCAGGTACTGCAGCCGGGGTTGCCGTTTCCTGGATCACCGCATCTGTTTCGCAGCAGTAGTCTGGAGTGTAGTAGTATCCGCCAAAATAGCTTGTCGCATACCAGCGGTAACGGCCGAACAGAAGACGGCGGATCGGACCGGGACGCCAGCCGAGGACGTAACTGCCGCCGGCATAGACTGGACCGCAGACATCGCAAACAGGTTCCGCGACGACCGGTGCCGCTGCGACGGGAGCAACGACGGGAGCCGCGACTGGAGCGCAGCACGGTTCAACGACCGGAGCGCAGCACGGATCTGCCCAGCCGTAGCCATAGTAGCCGTAGCTGTAGACGGACGGATAGGCGAATGCGCGCGGGCCCCAGAACGGACCGCCCCAATAACCGACGTGGCCCCACCAGGCGGAAGCCGTCTGGCTCATACTCCAAACCGACAGCATGACGAATGCCATCACAGCAAATTTCAGCGCTTTATTCATTCCTAACTCCTTCTGCGATCTATTCCAAAGAACTTTGCGTTTTTTAGGTACGCTGCGTTCCGGAACTGTATGGTATTTTGGATGACTCCATTAATTGATTGAATCCTCGTTTATTTTACAGACGGATGGAAATCGTCTGCAAAACTGGACGCCAAAATTTTTTGTGAGAAAAAATCTGCACTTTTTTTCATTTTTCGGCATCTGCGAACTTTTGCGTCAAAAAAACTCACGACTCCCGCAGAATGCGAAAATCCGTAATTTTTTATCCGGATCCGCATTCTTTCATCCGTTTCTTGGAAACTGCATGACGAAGAAATGGCGAGTTTGCGCAAAATGGTTCAATACGGGAAATTATACCCGAATAGGAAGTCCAGTAAAGGGGGAGGGGGTACTTTTTCCCTGAATTTTTTTAAAAAACGTCTTTTCAGTTTCAACTTGAAAACAAAAGTTCCAGGGAAACCGTGCGTTTGGAGCGAAAATGAATAGTACTGTGCCGTTCATGCGGATCTTCTCTACGCGTTTTTTGACGCAGTTTTTTTGACGCAGACGTTTTTCTAAATGTTGGTCATGTCGTCACAGGCGGTCTCATGGATCAGGAGGTCCATCGTCTGATTCAGGACCCGGTCATGCTCTCCATTTTTTGCGTAAACGCGGCAGATGCAGCTGATGAACGGAAGGCGGCGCACGATCTCTTCGTCTGTCGTGGCACGCATGGTCCCAGTCTTCGTCTCAAGCACGAAATTCTGCGCTGCAGCCGGACCGCTGGTTCCCGGCCGATACATATGACGCGCAATATCAAAACGAAGCGGAATGTCCTGCAGTTCCGCAGGGAGCGCCTGCCGAAATTTCATCTCCAGTATCTTTCGGTCCGAGAAAATACTCTGCATCTCTGCGCGTCTTGTCTCGTGGAAAAGAGTGCGTTCTGTTGCCGTTCGCCATGGGATATTTCGGTTTACGAGTGCGTTCCACCGTTCCGAAAGTTCACGTTTTTTCGGATCACTGGAATTCCGCCACTCCTGCGTCGTTCGGAGGATCAGAGACCACTCCGTCAATTGCCTGTAGGCGTCCAGATCATTGAGCGGATCGCCGTTTCCGGGAAGGAAATACGGTGCACTTTCCGGGAAAAGATCTTCGAGAGCCAAGTCGATCCCTCGGACCGTCCGGTGAAAGTAGATCGTTCGGAAAAGTTCACCGCGGACCGAGAGAAAGTGCGCGAGGGATGCTAAGCCGCGTTCGTCGATCGTGAGTCCCTTTTCCGTGAAGAAACTGTAGTAGAAAAGCCGCTCGATGTCGATCGCCCGCGTACTGTAGCCCGACATGTACGCATCCCGGAGCACAAAATCCAGATTATCTATCGTGTACAGACCACAGAAAAGCGTGCGAAGCAGTTTCAGCCACTTGGGAAAATGGGTTTCTGCGGCAGCATCATTTCGGGGACGGATGATCAGGAACGCGATGTATTCCGGGTCGAGAAACTCATGCGGAGCAAGTTCTGAATTTGGATTCCGCCGGATACCGCGAATGATCTCACCCAGTTCTTTTCGGATGATCTCGGCACCAAGCGTTTCGTGCGTTGATCCGAATTTCTGAAGATAGTGTTCATCAAAAAAGTGTCCGAATGGGCCATGACCGACATCGTGGAGCAGGCCGGCGATCCGAAGAAGGGATTCGACACACCCTCGCCCCGGAGTCTCCGGGCACGCTTCCTTTAAACTATCATAGAAAGCCTCTGCCGCACGGCTTGCAAGGTGCATGACGCCCAAAACGTGCTGAAAACGCGTATGTTCTGCCGACGGAAAGACCCACCATGCCGACTGAAGCTGATGGATCTGGCGCAGCCGCTGGACCCACGGATCGTCGATCAGATCCTGCTCGCAGTACCGTTCTTTTTCCGATTTGACTTTTGTGGAAACGAACGGAATGTACCCATGGATCGGACAGTGTACCAGCGCCAGATTCTCTTTCATCCTCATAGTTCGGATCCGCTTTCCGCTCTGAGTCGGGTCAATTCCTCCTGAATATCCGGCCGCGAGCTTTCCACTTTGCCTAAATATTCGTCAAGAACTGAAGAAATCTTTTTTTCCAGTTCATCCAGTTTCTGCATGACTTCATCATGTCGGCTGGAAAGTTCCTGAAGATAATCTACTTCCGATGATCCGCTCATCGCAAAATCCTCCATGTGCGCCTGAATCCTTACGGCTAAAATCTCCGGTCGATCTCATGGGAAGCTGACGCAGTTTCCTGCCGAACTCCTAAATCAACTTCTTAAATCGTCCCGGAATACGAAATCCTATGGGAAATATCGGTCTCCAGACTTGCCGTCAGTCAGAAGACTCCGCCTAAAAGGAACCATTTCTTTCAATTTCCGTCCGGTTGAAACGGTCATTCTGGACGTACTGGAAAAAATGGCCGTAGGAGTCGAAACGGTCGAAACGGTCGAAACGGTCGAAACGGTCGAAACGGTCGAAACGGTCGAAACGGTCGAAACGGTCGAAACGGTCGAAACGGTCGAAACG
>SUVI01000078.1 GCA_015062085.1 Planctomycetaceae bacterium | reverse complement strand
TTTGCGTCCCCCACTTGACAAAATGGCCGGTGGGAGGATATACTGGGAAAATCAGATTTTGTTTTTGACATCCACCTAATTTTTTGAAGGATTGCCCAATGAAGAAAAGATCCCTCCCCCTTTCCCTCGGTTTCCTCGCCGGTCTGTCTGTCGGAGCGTTGGCCGTTTCTGCCGCACAGGCGGTCGAATTTGAGCGCGTCCCCGTTACGAGCGATTTCTGCGCAGAAGGTGCATTCTACGCGGACTTTGACCAGGACGGAAACACCGACCTGACGTACGGAGCGTACATTTTCTACGGTCCCGACTTTAAAAAGAAGGAAGCGTACCGTGAAGCGAAATCGTTCCAGCCGACCGGATACTCGGATCAGTTCCTCTGTTTCACGGACGATCTGAACAAAGACGGTTTCCCGGACATCATTCAGGTCCCGTGGCCCGGTACGGACGGTTTCTGGTACCAGAATCCGGGGAAAAACGGCGGTGAATGGAAGAAATTCTTCATCTCGCAGGAGATCGGAAACGAATCGCAGGTCTATGTTGATGTGGACGGCGACGGGCAGAAGGATCTCGTGTTCAACCGGAATGGGTACATGGGCTTCGCGTCGTACGATCCGAACGACACGACCGCGTGGAAATGGCACGCCGTCTCGGAAAAAGACGACAAATACCAGCGCTATTTCCACGGGATCGGCGCCGGGGACGTGAACTCGGACGGACGGAACGACGTGATCGACTCCAAAGGCTGGTACGAAAACCCCGGAAAAGACGCTCCTAACTTTAACGGCGTCTGGACGTACCACCGATTTGAATTTGCGGACCGCGCGTCTACGATGTGCGTGTTCGACATTGACGGCGACGGGCTGAACGACGTGGTTTGTGCCTGGGACGCACACCTTTACGGACTCGTCTGGTGGAAAGCCGTCAAAGATGCGGACGGAAACGTGACGTTCGAGAAAAACGAGATCCAGCCGGTCGATCCTGCAAATGCGGAAGGGAAACTCAGCTACACGCAGATGCACGCGATCGACTATGCCGACTTCAACGGCGACGGCCTGACCGATTTCGTCACGGGGAAACGCTGGTGGGCGCATGGTCCCAATGGTGATAAAGAGGCGAACTTTCCTGCGGTCCTCTACTGGTACGAATGCCGCCGCGAAAACGGGAAAACGTGGTTCGTGCCGCACCTGATCGATGAGAATTCCGGCGTCGGAACGCAGATCACGGTCGGCGACATCAATGGCGACGGAAAGCAGGACGTTCTGTCCGGCAACAAAAAAGGCTGCACGCTCTTCCTTCAGAAGTAGAGTCTAAAAGAAGCAAAAGAGACTCGAGCTTGAGGGGACTTTGACCGGCATTTCTGCGCAAAGTCCCCCTTTTTTCACTCACAGTTCCTCTTCTTCCTGCGAAATTCTCCCATCGTCAACCCGAACTGCTTCTTGAAAAGCTGACCGAGGTGGTTTGCATTTTCGAAACCGAAAGAAAGCGCGATCTCATGGAACGGCAGCTCGGTTTCTTCTATCAGACGGCAAATATTTTGCATTCGGACACGCTTGACCTCTTCCATGATGGAGTGTCCGACCGCTTTTTTAAATCGTTCCTGCGCAGAACGTTCTGAAACTGGGAGCGTCTCCACGATGTCGGAGACCCGAAGATTTTCGCCTCTGGAAATGCGGATCAGCTCCAGTATCTGCACGACGAGCCGGTCGGAAACATGAAAAAATTCCGTCGAATTGCGCGAAACGATCCGTGTCGGACGGTAGATCATCTCGCCGGTTGGGATCCTTCCGTGCATCATCATGTCAAGAGCTTCGCCGCACAATCTGCCAGCGCGTTCCCAGTCGATCGCAATGCTGGAGAGTGACGGGTAGGACATTTCGCAGACCGGCAGGTCATTGTCGACGCCAAGTACCGCGACATCGTATGGAACGGAGATCCCCGCACGTTGGCATACCTCTAGGACCTGCCGTCCCCGAAAATCGTTTGCCGTGAAGAGTGCGGCCGGTCTTGGAAGAGCCTCAAGCCACCGCTGGAGTTCCTCTCGCCGGGAAAACCAGTCTCCCTCCGGACTCTTTTCGCTCTGTTCTTCACGAAACACCGCGACCGAGTGCCCGCGCTCTTCGAGAAAAGAAATGAACGCAGCTCTTCGTTCCTCGCACCAGCAGACGTTCTGCGAGTAGGGAACGTACGCGAAATTCCGAAATCCTTTTTCGAGAAAATATTCAGCCGCCATTTTCCCGATCTCCTCATTGTCGCACCGTACAAAAACCGGCCCCAAGGGAGAATCCTGCCGATGATACCCCGAAAGATCCTGATCGATGTCACGCGCTAGAAGTACGGTCGGACAGCGTTTTGAAAGGATCTCTTCAAGCGTCTCGGCGTTGGGAATGTGCGCCAGGATCCCGTCCCCCTCCCAGTTTTTCAGCGATGACGGATCCACTTCACTGAACGTTTTCGACACAAAATTCACATTCCACGGCGAATTGAGCCGAATGTACTGCGTGAAACCTCGCAGGATCCCCCGCGCAGACTCAACCGCCAGGTCAAAAAAAACCGCGACCTCCGGACATGAAAGGGCAATTCGGGATCTTTCAGGAACGGACTGTGGCATGAAAAAAACTCCAGGAAAGAAAAAGCAGACAGAAACCACAGTCTCTGCCTGCTTTGGGTTCAATGGATCAAAACGGAATCTGAAAAATTAGAACTTTTCGTAACCGTTCTGGTACTGCGGACGCACGAGAGATTCCAGACGGGCTTTGTCTTCCGGATCGTTCGTGATCTGCATGGTCTTGGCATCCCATTCCACTTTCGGACCCATGACTTCCGGTTTGGAAGCGCCCCAAACGGCCAAGTTGCCGAGGAGAATGGTTTCGGTAAGCGGACCGGCGTAGTTCGGGAAGTTGGACCAGCAGCGTTCCGGTTTGCCGTCTCTGATGGCACTGACGAATTCACCGAAGTGACCGCCGTACGGACCAGCGTATTTGTCTTCGGCTTTGAGCTGTTCGCGAGCTTCCGCCAAGTACTTTTCTTCGGTCGCTTTGTCGATCGTGCCAAGCAGATCGCGGTCCTGACCGTAGTCATTCATGGAGAAGAACTTGCCCTTTTCACCGATGAGAAGGAGACCGGAACCTGACGGCTGCTTGCCTTCGAGGATCGCCGGATCCGGACGCTGACCGCCGTCCATCCAGGTGAATTTGAATCCCGGACGCCAATCGTTGGCCGGGAATTCAAACGTGATCTTGGACCATTTCGGCAGGGAATCGTAATTGTGGCCGGAGGTGATGGCCTGGACCCATTTCGGATCTTTAATGTCGAGCGCAGCGAACGCCACGTTCACGGTATGGCACGCCATGTCACCGAGTGCGCCGGAACCGAAGTCCCACCAGCCGCGCCACGCGAACGGATCGTAAGCACCCTGGACGAACGGACGCATCGGAGCAGTACCGATCCATTTTTCCCAGTTGAGGTAAGCCGGGACCGGAGCTTCCTGACCGCGTTCACCGCCCTGCGGCCAAACCGGACGGTTGGACCAGACGACAACTTCTTTCACGTCGCCCAGAAGTCCATTACGGATCATGCGGGAACTTTCGCGCAGACCGTCACCAGCGGAACCCTGGTTGCCCATCTGAGTCACGACGCCTTTTTCACGGGCGATCTCGCCAAGACGACGGGCTTCGTAGATCGTACGGGTCAGCGGCTTCTGCGTGAAGCAGTGCTTGCCGAGCTTCATACCCGCTGCCGCGATGATTGCGTGCATGTGGTCGGTGGTGCTGACAGTGATGGCGTCGATCTTGTCGCCCATCTTGTCGAACATTTCACGGTAATCTTCAAAAGCTTCCGCGCCCTTGAAGCGTTTGCCGCCCTTGAGCTGGTTGCGGTTCGTGTCGCAGTACGCAACGACCTGACCGAAACGGTTCGCGTCGTTCGAGTCACTGGAACCTTTGCCGCCGATACCGACGCAGCCGAACGTCACTTTTTCGTTCGGAGATTCGTTGGCCATCAGGTCACTCAGGATCAAAGTAGAGGCACCAGCGACAGCCGTGGTGCGCAGGAAATTACGGCGATTGGTTTTCAACATTCTGAAACTCCTTAATCAAATGGTAGGACGCGGTTCGCACCGCACTCAAAATTCGGCGGGAAATGCAGGGCATGCCCCTTTCATTTTCTATAGCATACACTTAACTATCGTTTTATGCAAGAGTGGGGAGGAACTTTTTTCCCGATTTTTTTAAATTTTTCCCAAATTTTTCCCAAATCCCCCCAATTTTTTCACGAAATTTCCCCAAAACGCTCTAATTTTCCTGAAAAATTCCCCTTTTTTGACAATAAAACGGGGGGAGTGGGTAAAGTGTACGGGAGAGTTTCGCGTTTTGAGCGGCTTTTAGTTTCTAGCTTTTAGCTGATCACTAACAGCTAACCGCTAACAGCTAACCGCTAACAGCTAACAGCTAACAGCTAACAGCTAACCGCTAACAGCTAACCGCTAACAGCTAACAGCTAACAGCTAACAGCTAACAGCTAACCGCTAACAGCTAACCGCTAACAGCTAACCGCTAACAGCTAACCGCTAACAGCTAACAGCTAACAGCTAACAGCTAACAGCGAGATCCGGAAAAGTTCACGGGGGGTTTATTGACACGCAAACGAATATATGATATAATGTATGCTGAAGTATGAGTTTTTATTCACACAATCGGTCCAAGTTTTACGAAAGGGAAATTCCCAATGATCGCAAAGAACATCAAACGCGGCATGATCATGGTCTATGAAGGCAATCCGGTCATCATCGAAGGGCTTTTTGTCCAGACCCCATCGGCTCGCGGTGCTTCCACCCTCTACAAATTCCGTGCCCGCAATCTCCTGACCAAACAGAAGGTCGATTTCACGTGCAAGGGCGACGACAATATGAATGAGGCCGACTTTTCCAAGCGAAACGTCAAATTTTCCTACGCGGATTCCGAGAAAATGTACTTCATGGACGAGGAAAACTTCGAAATGTACGAGCTGATGTTCGACGAAGTCGCCGATGAGAAACCGTACATTACGGAGGCGCTCGAGGGAATGCAGGTCATGATCTACAATGACCTGCCCGTCGGCGTTTCTCTTCCCGTTTCCATCGAACTGCAGATCACCCAGTGCGATCCGGGCGTGAAAGGCAATTCCGCGACCTCCCGCAATAAACCGGCGACCCTTGAGACCGGACTCGTCGTCATGGTGCCCGAGTACATTGAAGAAGGGACCGTCATCCGCGTTGACTCCCGCACCGGCGAGTATCTCGGACGCGCGTAAGGCCGCTTGAGGGTTTCCTGATCTCGCCGCAGATCTCGCAGAAAACGCAGGAAACGCAGAAAGCGCAGAAAGCGCAGAAAGCGCAGGAAACGCAGAAAGTGTTGAATGCGCAGAAAGTGTTGAATGCGCAGAAAGCGCACAAAACTGGAACGGCAGACGCTCGCTGGAAGGATTTTTTTAACGCGAAAGAAACAAAAAAACGCAAAAGACGCGAAAACGTAAAAGACACGAAAGCCTGAGCTCACGAAAGTGATTTTAAAATTTTATTCGTGAATTTCGTGAATTTCGTGTATTTCGTGAATTTCGTGGCAGACCGCGTTCCTTCCCTTTCAGTCCTCAGCTGTGTGCCTTCTGCGTTTTCTGTGGAGAATGCCTCCCAGTGAGGTCTGCGGCAAACGAAACCGTCCTCCCCAAAAAAAAGACGAAAGAAGAAGGAATTTTCCATGAAATTCACGAAAATGCACGGCTGCGGAAACGATTACGTTTACGTCAACTGTTTTGAAGAAACGTTCCCAGAATGTCCCGTGGAGCGCGAAAAGCTGGTCCAGCGGCTCTCTGACCGGCATTTCGGCATCGGCGGCGACGGCGTCATCTTCATCTGTCCGTCGGAAAAAGCAGACGCGCAGATGCGGATGTTCAACGCGGACGGATCCGAATCGGAAATGTGCGGAAACGGCGTCCGGTGCGTCGCAAAGTACGTTTTCGACCATAAGATCGCGGAAAAAGACGAGCTGGTGATCGACACGCTGGCCGGGCTCAAGGTCATCCGCGTCATGGAAAAGGCTCCGGACGGAACGGCTGTGCGTCTGCGCGTCGACATGGGAGAGCCGATCCTTGAACTGCCGAAGATCCCGACGACGCTCACCGACGGCGTGAACGTGCCGCTGGAAATCAAGGACGCAAATGGAAATTCCGCCGCGAATTTCCGCGTCACTCCCGTTTCGATGGGAAATCCGCACTGCGTCACGTTCGTGGACGAGATCACCGACGAGATGGTTTTCGGTTTTGGGCCGCTGATGGAAAATCATGCCGTTTTTCCGGCGCGGGCGAACATCGAATTCATCCAGGTCCTCTCGCCGACGGAGCTGAAAATGCGCGTCTGGGAACGTGGAACGGGCGAAACGTTCGCGTGCGGGACCGGTGCCTCTGCCGTCTGCGTCGCGGGGGTCCTGACTGGAAATTCCGAACGGAAAGTCCGCATCCATCTGCTCGGAGGCGACTTGGATCTGGAGTGGGATGCCGAAACGAACCACGTTTTCATGACCGGGCCGGCCGTTGAGGTCTTCTCGGGCGAAGTGTTTTAGAGTGCCTGCGTCCGGAAAAGCCAGCTCACCGTCAAGCGGGAGAGTCCGTGAAGTGAAACACTGAAAGAAAAGAAAGAGGAAGTTCATGCTGAAGATCGCAGAAACCAGAGAAGCCATTCTGAAATGGATCTCCCGCCCGCAGTATGTACCGGCCAAAATGCTCGTCGTCGCACAGCAGATCGGTATTCTGAAGGAGGATTTCAAGGAATTCCAGAAGCTCGTCCGGACGATGCACAAACAGGAACTTCTTCGTTTCGGCGCCGGGCACGTCATCTGGCCGATCCTCGATCAGGAACAGGACGAACGGCGCGTCGTCGGCTACTTCAAGCGGCATCCGGAAGGGTACGGTTTCGTGAGTGAAGTGGAGCTGAATCCCAACACGGAAAACATTCGCGAGACGGACGAAGACGTTTTCATTCCGCCGGGAAAAGCGCGCGACGCTTCCACGGGAGATTTCGTCGCCGTCATTCTGGATGAAGAGCGTCCGAGCCGTTCTCGGCATGAAAAACGCGGAGCTTTCGACGGCCGCGACACTGCAAAAATGCGCAGAAGAGGCCGTTCCGGGGCGATCGAGGAAGTCCTTGAACGCAAGTCCCGCACTTTTGTCGGTACGTTTCTTGAAAATCATGATGGTTGTTTCGTTGAAGTGGATGGGCGCATCTTTCCTGACCCGATCCGCATCTCCGACCTTGGCGGCACTGCCGTTCGGCCCGGCGACAAAGTGGTGGTGGAGATCCTGAATTTCCCGACTGCGTGGCGCACTGGTGAAGGCGTTCTGACGGAAGTTCTCGGTCCCCGCGGCGACGTGAAGACTGACACGATGGCCGTCATGCGCCAATATGGTCTCCCGGACGGCTTTCCGGAACCGGTCCTTGCTGAAGCACGGTGGGTCGCCGACCAGTTCGAGAAATGGGAGAAAGACCACCAGTACCTTCTGGATGAAATGGAAGATGACGCTCCGTTCAGCTCTGGATCCGAACCGGAATGGACCAAAGACGGACGGCGTAATCTGCGGGACCTTTTCACGCTCACGATCGATCCGGAAGACGCACGGGATTTTGACGATGCGATCTCGATCGAGATGCTCGAAGACGGGAAAATGCGGCTCGCAGTCCACATTGCGGACGTCTCGCATTTCGTACCTGCCGACTCGCAAATGGACCGCGAAGCGTTTGACCGCGGAAACAGCGTTTACCTCCCGGACCGCGTCATTCCGATGCTTCCAGAGATCCTCTGCAATGGGATCGCGAGCCTTCAGCCGGACCGTCTGCGTTTGGCAAAGACCACTTTCATGACGTTTTCGCCGATGGGAGTCTGTCTCGACGTGGAACTTTGCGACTCGGTCATCTGCAGTAATGCAAGACTCAATTACGAGCAGGTGGACCGATTCTTTGAGGGAGACCGAAGCGAGCTTCCAGAACGGGTCCAGGACGCACTGGCGAAATTCCGTTTCCTCGCCAAGATTTTGCGTGACCGCCGGAGTAAAAAGGGAAAACTTGAGATGAATCTTCCCGAGATCCGTCTGGAACTTGACCGCGACGGGCGTGTCGTCGGCGTGCGCCGGATGGAAAACACGGAATCGCACCAGATGATCGAAGAGTTCATGGTCTCGACCAACGAAGCGGTCGCGCAGGAACTGATCTCGTCCGGTTCGAATCTGATGCGCCGGGTCCACAAAGCGCCGAGCATGGAGAAATTCGATTCCCTGAGCCTCTTTCTTGAGGAACTCGGCATCTACATGGCGCAGAAAGCCGACCGGTTTGAGCTTCAGCGCATCCTGGAGAAAACGGCCGGCACGCCGAATGAATTCGCTGTGCATCAGGCGATCCTCCGGACGATGACCCGGGCAGTCTATTCTCCGGAAGAAGAAGGACACTACGCATTGGCGAGTTCCGCGTACTGTCACTTCACTTCACCGATCCGGCGTTATGCCGACCTGACGATCCACCGCCAGATCGAAAATTTCATCCTAGGCGAGCCGGCAAAACGGAATTTCCGCAAGATCTACGACGAAGGAAACCACCTGACCTGGTGCGAATCCAACGCGGAAGAGGCGGAACGGGAACTCACGCGCATGAAAATGGTCCACTTTTTTGCGGAAAAGGGAGACGTGGAGCTGGAAGCGCGCATCGTGGGCGTGACGCATCACGGATTTTTCGTCGAGTGCGTGGACTATCCGATCAGCGGGCTGGTCTCCGTCAACTCTCTCCCCGCGGACCGCTACCGGTTTGACGTCAAAGCGCGTATGCTTTCGGGATTTCATCTTGGAAACTGTTTCCGGCTGGGAGATCTCGTGACGGTCCAGATCGCGGACTTGAACGTTGAACGTCGCGAGATCCGTTTTGAGCTGGCGACTGAAAAGACCCGGCGTCTCCATGCCGCGGAAAGGAATGACCTCGAAGAGCTGGAGGAATTTCCGAGCTGGGACGTGCTCGACGATGCTGAAAATGAGGACGCCTTCCTGCCTCGGGATCATTCCGAACGTCACGTGCCTCAGACTCGAGTACCGGCAGCATTCGAGACGATCCACACGCGGATGGGATCGAAAAAGGCAAGAAAAGCGCTGCGTGAAATGGAAAATGCGGAAGACGCGCGCAGCTCCGGCACTTCTGGAAAACGGCGTTCCACCGGGACTGGAGGGGGGAAGAAAAGCGGAAAGGACCGCAAGAAAATGACGCGAAAGTGCAAGAATTGCGCTCCGAAAGGCAAAAAACGCTAAAAACGTTCCTCTTCTTGCTTCTTTTTGCTGCGAGCAGCCGAAAAACGGGGAAAAGCACTGCAGGCAAACGGGAAAAAGCCTCCGTTTCAGTCGCCTTTTCCCGATTTTTCTGATTTCTGTGTCAGTCCTAGGAGAAATGTGCAGACTCCAAGCGTGAAAATCGAGCACGTAAAGGCCGTTTGAGGTTCCAAGACCCAAGTCCGTTCTTCTGCCGCGGCAGTTTCGCTTTTGGTGTATTTCGGGATCTCAAACGTAAACGACTTGACGTACCGGCACTGCAGACCGGCCAAAATGAGAAAGACTCCTACGGCAAACAAAACAGGTCTTGGCATCGTGGATCCTCCCGCGTTTCCATTTTTCGTTTTTTTTATCTACAAATCGGCCGGATAGACTGGCGGCTGATTTTCCAGCTGGCACATGGCGTTCTCGGCAGCATGCTGTTCTGCCTCTTTTTTATTCTTTCCCCACGCAGGCTGAAACGTCTGCTTTCCGACACGCACACGAACTTTGAAGCACTTTCGATGGTCCGGTCCCTTTTGGTCCATGACTTCGTAGGTCGGCGTCTGATGGAAGTTTCGCTGGATGTACTGCTGGAGGACCATCTTGAAATTCTTGAGCGGTCCCCCCTGAAGCGCTTCTTGGATCTCCGAATCAAAGACCCGCAGAATGTACTCTCGCACCGCCTCCATTCCGCCGTCGAGATACATTGCACCGATGACGGATTCCTGCACGTTCGCTAAGAGCGAGGAGGGCAGCTTTGAGCTTTTCATCCCTTTTCCGAGAAACAGAAACCGGTCCAGTCCCAGCGTGCGGCTCACTCGCGTACACGCGGCTCTGCTGACGATCGCGGATTTCATTTGCGTCATTTCCCCCTCCATCTGCGATTCGCACCGATGGTAGAGCAGATCTACGATGACGCAGCCGAGCACCGCATCTCCAAGAAACTCCAGACGTTCATTTGAGACCAGACGCGTGACGGCCCCAGACGTGTGTGTCAGAGCGGCGGCAAGAAGCGAAATGTCGCGAAAAACGTACCCGATCGCCTCCTGGCACGCTTTGAGTTTGGGTCGAGACTCTGCGTCAAGATGAAGTTCCGTATCGGTCACGTCCATAAAATCCTGCCTGCGGGCAAACGCGGAGCAGAGGGAGAGCTGGATCCCTCCGGCACGTGCTCCCGTTTGGAAAGCCCGGAAAGTAGTTGGTCTGAAAACACAAAGAAAGACTGACCCGGTCCAATGGAAGTCCGGGGCTCAGTCTTTAAATTCCATAAACGGCACGTCAGTCTTCTACGAAAATTGTTTGCGTCCGATCCGGTCCGACCGAGCAGATCTCGACAGGAACGCCGATGATCTCGCCCAGTTTCTTGACGTACTTTTGAGCATTTTCCGGCAGATCGCTCCATTTTCGGCAGCCGGTGATGTCCTTCTGCCAGCCGGGGACCGTGATGTAGTGCGGGATCACTTTACGCAGGTCATCCACGTGAGCCGGGAAGTAAGAAATACGTTTGCCGTCGATCTCATACTCCGTGCAAATCTGGATCTCGGGAAGTTCGCTCAAAACGTCCAGAAGCATGACGGACAGGCAAGTCGCGCCGCTGAGTCGTGCTGTATATCGGGCAGCCACAGCGTCGAACCAGCCGCATCTGCGGGGACGGCGGGTCACGGTGCCGTACTCATTTCCCATGTCGCGGATGTGCTGACCGACTTCATTGTCCTGTTCGGTCGGGAACGGTCCGCCGCCGACGCGCGTGTTGTACGCTTTGATGATGCCGACGAGTTTCTGGATCGCTTTTGCCGGAATGCCCGCGCCGCTGCAGACGCCGACACCGGAACTGTTCGAGCTGGTCACGTACGGGAACGTGCCGTGATCGATGTCGAGAAGGGCACCCTGCGCGCCTTCGCAGAGGATGTTTTTCCCGGCATCAAGCGCATCGAGCAGGAAGGCCGTCGTGTCGGTCACGTAATTCTTCAGGCGTTCGGCATACCCGAGATAGTCGGAGATGATCTGTTCTGCGTCAAGCCGCTGCGCACCGCCTTCCGGATCCATACCTGCGAGGATCATGTTCTTTTTTGCGACGATGGCGCGAATGCGTTCCGGGAAAGTCTCTCGGTAAAGGTCACCGAGACGGATCGCCCAGCTGCGGCCGACTTTGTCGCGGTAGCACGGTCCGATGCCGCGCATGGTCGTTCCGATGCTCTCGCCCGTCGTGGTCTCATTCATTAGGCGGTCTTCTTCAAAATGCCACGGCATGATGACGTGAAGGCGGTCGCTGAGGAGCATGTTTTCGCAGGAGATCCCCTGTTCTTTCAGGCCGTCGATCTCTTTGAGGAACATTGCGGGGTTCAGTACGACGCCGCCTGCGACCACGTTCGTGATGTGGGAATGGAAGATACCGCTTGGGATGAGGGAGAGTTTGTATTTTTTCCCGTCAAAGACCACAGTGTGTCCTGCGTTGGCACCGCCTTGGTACCGCACCACGATGTCATTTTTTTCTGTCAGGAAATCTACGATTTTCCCTTTTGCCTCATCGCCCCACTGGAGCCCAACTACGCAAGTCGCCGCCACAGCAACACCTCATTTCGATAAAAGGATCCTTGCGGACATGAACATTCATGCCCAAAAACGATTTTATTTTACCACATTTGCGCCAAATTTCAAGCCCCCAAAGAAAAGAAAATACAAAAAACATCAAAAAGTTTCCGCGAAATGAAAGAAGAGTGCTCGCCATGGGCTTTTTCAGGAGGGGCAGACGGAATTTTTGTAAAAATTTGCCAACTTTTTCAAGAAATAGGCATACTCCCCCTTGCATTTCTCGCCAAAATCGCACATACTATAGAAGTGTGTCTTTGGGGGACCGTAAGATCCGAAAAGCCGCTGTTCTTTCAGGAACTCATTTTTCGGATCTGCCGCCGGCTGGAAATCGCTCACGGCGGGGAGTCCAATGGTCCGGAAGACTCAGATTTTGAAAAATACGAACAATTAGAGGACGTCATGAATAGAATTTTGGGATTGCTTTCCGCTGGGTTTTTGACCTTCGGTCTGTTTTTGGGGTTCACGGCGGCGGTTCCGTCGGTAAGTATGGCTGCGGATGGGGATGCTGCGGCGGCTGCGGCTGACGAGAATGGTGTCAAGAAAACAGTGAAGAAAAGTGCAAAAACAAAGAAGAAGTCTGCCTCCAAAGCCGGCGCTGCTGCTGATGATGATGGTAAAACCGAGGGTGGGAAAACTGCCGCTTCCGGAACGAAAAAGACGAAGAAAACGGTGAAGAAGTCGGGAGCCGGATCGTCTGCGGCTGAGGCGGATGATGCTGGAGAGACCAAATTGGTAAAGACGACAAAGGGCAAAAAAAGGGTGAAGCCTGCGGGCGATGCCGATGCTGCCGAGAAGACGGAAACGTCTCAAGACGCTGAAAAAGCTGACGAAAAACCTGACGAAAAAGCTGACGAAAAACCTGACGAAAAAGCTGACGAAAAAGCTGACGAAACCGGCGATGATGCCGAGGCTGCAGGAAAAACTGACGCCAGTGAGCTGACGAAAGAAGGGGCGGAAGCCGGCGAGATCCGCAAGATCACCGTCAATGGGAGCGAGTACGCATTCTGCTGGTGTCCGGCCGGTTCGTTTGAAATGGGGGCGCCGGAAGATGAACTTGGGTACTCGGAGGCGGAAAAACAGCATACGGTGAAGCTCTCGAAAGGTTTCTGGATGCTCCAGACGGAAGTGACTCAGGGAATGTATGAGTCTCTCATGGGCACCAATCCGAGCTACTACAGTGCGAAAGGTTTCGGTAAGGATAAAGGGAAGGTCGCCGGACGTGAAGAAACCGCGAAATTCCCGGTGGACCGAGTCTCGTATCGCGATGCCGCGGCATTCTGCAAAAAGTTGTCGGAAATCTGCGGCATGAAGTTTATGCTGCCGACGGAAGCGCAGTGGGAGTACGCCTGCCGTGCGGGAACGAAAGGGGCTTTCTATACCGGAAACGTCCCGTCGATCCAGCAGGCGAACTACAAGACCAGCGCAAATATTCCGGAAAGTACGGAGGAAGTCGGCACGCACGGTCAGAATCCCTGGAATCTCCAGGACATGCTGGGAAACGTGAGTGAATGGTGTCGGGATTACTACGATCCGGGCTACTATGCCGATTCTCCGGAAACTGATCCGACGGGACCGGCTGCAGCTGAAAATGGTGAGCGTGTTCTGCGAGGCGGAAGTTACGCAAACATGGCCTACTATCTCCGCAGTGCTGCACGCAATTATCTCACGGAAAATGCAAAGGGAAATCGTTTCGACGGATTCCGTGTCGTCATGGTCCCGGGCGGCGAGGCTGCTCCGGTGACGGACGACGAAAAAACGGATGAAGATGCGGATGAGGCCGAAGAAAAAGCTGACGCGGATGCTGAAGAAAAAGCTGACGCCGACGAAAAAGCTGACGCCGACGAAAAAGCCGACGCTGAAGAAGATGCCGACGCTGAAGAAGATGCCGACGCTGAAGAAGATGCTGACGCTGAAGAAGATGCTGATGCTGAAGAAAAAGCTGACGCCGACGAAAAAGCTGACGCTGAAGAAGATGCTGACGCCGACGAAGAAAAGGAAGAAGAGTAGCCTTCCAATAGATCCAGAACGGGGACTGTATTTCTTGCAGTCTCCGTTTCTCTCAATAGAAAAGATACCCATTTACTCCCGCCATTTTATTTTTCATTTAAGGTAAGGAAGGAGACCTCCATGCCCTCCACACGACGAGATTTTCTGCACACGTGCTCCGCACTGACAGGAGCCGCAATTCTGAGTTCCTCTGGACAGACTGACGTTCCGGCTGCAGCGGCAGATGACGCAGTTTCGGCAGATGGTGCCATTTCGGTGAACGACGCAGTTTCGGCAAATGCAGCCGCTCAGAACGCACAAACCGAGGTCGGTGCCCCATACGCAGGCTGGAAAGAAGGAGAGATGGATCTTCATTTCATCCTCACGGGGGTCGGCGAGTCGATGTTCCACATTTACCCGGACGGCACGACGCTGCTTTTGGATGCTCCGGACTGGAATATCGAACGCTACCCGGACCGCACCCCCGCGCTCCCGGACACCTCGCGCATTGCGAGTGAATGGATCATGCGTTACCTGACCCGCGTCAATCCCGGCGGACGATCGATCGATTACATGATGCTTTCACACTACCACAATGACCACGCGGGCTGCGCGGAAGTCCACGCCGGCAAAACGCAGGGGCGCGGAGAAGACTACTTTCTCTCCGGTTTGGCAAACATCGGCGAACATTTCAAATTCACCAAGGTTTTTGACCGCGGTTTTCCGGCCTACGATCAGCCGAAAGCGATCCAGAGCGATGGTTTCGTCAATTTCGTCCGTTTCACGAAGTACATGACGAAAGCGGGACGTTTTGCGATGGAAGAGCTTGAGGTCGGCCGACAGGATCAGCTCGCGCTTTGCCGTACGCCGGAAAAGTTTCCGAATTTCCATACGCGCACGATCTGCAGAAACGGCGTCGTTTGGACAGGCAAGGAAATGGAGACCCGCAATTTCTACGCGGAAAATGAGAAAAATACGAAAGGGCACATCAACGAAAATACGCTGTCGATCGGATTCCTCATCGAGTACGGCCCATTCCGCTACTTTACCGGCGGTGATCTGAGTTGCTCAGTCTACACGACAGACGATGAACGGATCAATCTTGAGGCTTACGTCGGTTCGGTCATCGGAAAATTGGACGTCTGCAAAACGAATCACCATGCGTACAAAGATTCCATGGATCCGGGCTTCACGAACGCGGTCCAGGCGAAAGTCTACGTCTCAAACGTCTGGGATCTCCATCATCTCCAGGACAACACAATGACGAACATGACCTCGGCAGCCGAAAATGTACTCGTTTGCCCGACGATCTGCCATGCCCGCGCACTGGAAAAGTACCGCGGCTGCGCTTGGATGAAAAACCTGGCCCCGGAAGCGCACGACGGCGGACACGTGGTCGTGAAAGTCTTCGATGAAGGCCGGCAGTACAAGGTCTACTATCTGACGGCCAAAGACGAATCGATGACCGTCCGTCAAGTCTACGGTCCATTCAGGTCGCGGAATGCCGGAGAAGAAATTTCATGAACCGAAATTCCCTGTATACTGCGGGAGCACTTCTCGCCCTTTCGCTGCTCGCCGGATGCGCGAAGCCGGAAAATGAAGGCATGCCGTCAGAAATGGAAGTTTCCGAGACCGTTTCTGGGGAGATCTCCAGTGAGAGCTCCGGTGAGATCTCAGACGCGAGCCGCGGTGAAACGCTCGTCCGGAAGGCGCTTTCACTCCTTGAGGAACCGGACGGCGATCTGCTGCCGACTCCGAATTGGACGGAAGCGATCCCTCTTTTCCGACAGGCTGCCGAAATGCAGAATGGCGTTGCAGAACGGTATCTTGGCTACGTGTATGCGACCGGTTCCGGAATTTCGAAAGATCTGACGGAAGCGGAAAAATGGTATCGGACTGCGGCGGAACACGGCGACGTGAAAGCGCAGTTCAACCTTGCGCTTTTCTGTCTGACGGGAGCCGACGGCGAGACGGAGCCGAATATTTCGGAAGCTGAAGCGTGGTTTCGGGCTGCGGCGGCGCAGGGGCATCCGGACGCTCAGCGTTTTCTCACGGAGATCCTGCCGCAGTATCAAGACCGCCTTCCGGACGCACTTCTTCCTGGTGTCACCCCCTATTCGGGAAACGGAGACACGGCTCCGGCTGTCGCAGAACCTCTTCCGGATGAATTGCCTTCGGAATTTCCGTAATAGAATTTCCGTAATAGAATTTCCGTAATAGAATTTCCGTAATAGACATAGCCTGCGGGAGGACCGGCAGGCAGAGAAAATTTCAATTTCCCACCAACCTCAACTTTAACTTAAAGGATCACATTCATGAAACGACGTGAATTTTTGACCGCCGGCGCTGCAGCTGCCGTGACCGGCATTCTTGCGAATGAAGGTGAATTGCTTCTGGCGGAAGAATGCCCGACTGCCAAGCGTGAACTGATCGAAGTGCGCATTCTCTACACGCAGAGCGAAGACGCGAAAAAACGTCTTCTCGACCGATGCGACGCGCTCCTGATCCCGCGGTGCCGTGAGATGGGTTTCCGCAAGACGGGGATCTTTTCCGTAAATCTTGAACTGCACAAAGAAGATAAAGGATTCGATCCGATCTACGAAAACGCAGTCTTTTTCATGACGTCAGCTCCGTGCTTTGGTAAACTGGAAGCCTTTCATGAAGCGCTCCACACGATCGCGGACGCGGATAAACGGATCCAGACCTTCACGAAAGAGGCGCTCTACACGGAAATGGAATCGACGCTCATGCGCGCCTTCCCGCACTGTCCGACGCTGGAAGTTCCGAATCTTTCTCCGGACCGTGTCGTTCAGTTCCGCCGCTACTTCAGTCCGTCGTGTGACCGAAACCGTTCCAAGCGCAACATGTTCGACGTTCGCGGAGAGCTGGATCTTTTCAAACGCTGCGGCATGATGCCCGTCTTCTTTGGCGAGATGCTCTACGGCACGATGATGCCGAACATTTCGTACGTACTGAGTTTCGAAAATGACGAAGCGCGCCGGGCCAACTGGAAGAAATTCGTGACTTCGCCGGAGTGGAAACAGATGAGCAGCGAGCCGGAATTTGCCGACACTGCTACGAAGATCCGCAATCTTTTCCTGAAACCGAGTGCAGGATCTGAGATCTAGTCTTTCCGAAAGCACGGCTGGGAGTTCCGCAGGTTTCCGAGGGGGCGAAACTCCCGGTGTTTTTCAAAATCAAAAACGTGCTCGTTTTCTATTTTTTCACACCGTCAGGGCAGCCTATTTCGAGTATCTGCCTGACGATCTCTTCCGGGGGACAGAGTTCCGTCGTGATCTCCATGGACGCGCAGTCGCGGTAGAACGGCTCGCGGACTTCCAGAAGGTGCCGTATTTCATCGAGTGCCGAGAGGTCCGTGAGGCTCGGCCGACTCGTCGCGGTCGTGGAGTCGCCGCACATGCGCTGGTGGATCGTCTCTGCCGACGCCGTCAGCCAGAGTACCGGCCCGGACGCACGCAGGACGTTTCGCGTATTTTCCCGCATGATGGCTCCGCCGCCCGTTGCGAGGATCAGTTCCTTTTTCAGACACAGTTCCGCGATGATCCGTTCCTCAAAATCACGGAACGCTTTCTCTCCGTCCTCTGCGAAGATCGCCGCGATGGTTTTTCCTGCTTGACGCTCGATCTCGCGATCTGAATCGATCCAAGGGCACCCAAGCGCTTCGGCAAGAAGCCGCGCGATCGTCGTTTTTCCGGTCGCACGATAGCCGATCAGTGAAACGATCATTTCATTTCCTCCGTTTTTGATCCCCATTTTTATTTCGTTCTGTGCGCGTTTTCCAAGAAACTGCCGCCATTTTCACATTTTACCACAAAACGCAGATATTTCAAGGACCGGTACCTTTCATCGTTTCGTTTTGGCGCATTTTACTTTTTCGGTCCATCCGGGAACTGCGTACAGTCTCACCACAGAATCTACTGAAGAGTTCACAGAAAGGCGCTGAAAGGAAACACGAAAAACTCGAAAAAATGCGAATTTCACCAAAAGACGATCAAAAATATTTTAAATCTTTCGCGTCTTTTCGGTTTTTTCGTGAATTTCGTCTCAGAGCACGTTCACTCCCTTTTTTATCTTTCTTTTCAGTGCTCTCAGTGGTGAGATCGGAACCTAGATCGGTACGCACGTTCCGGAAGAGCCAAAATTTCACAATATCGTGAAAACTTAACACGCGATGAGCCCAAATGGATACGTTCCAACTCTTTCCCGCGGAAAATCGCTCTGTTT
>SUVI01000077.1 GCA_015062085.1 Planctomycetaceae bacterium | reverse complement strand
CGCAGATGCTGGTACAAACGCAGATGCTGGTACAAACGCAGATGCTGGTACAAACGCAGATGCTGGTACAAACGCAGATGCTGGTACAAACGCAGATGCTGGTACAAACGCAGATGCCGGCACAGACACAGGCACAGACGCACAGGCAGAAACTCCGAAAGAAAAGGCACGCACGAAGCAGGATCCATCCGAAAATTGGGAGACTCAAGAGCTCTCGGTAGAACTTCCATCGCTGAAAGCCGGCGGACTTTGGGCGCAAACGATCCTGCTAACGCATGCAGGGGCCGCCTCGATCCGAGCCGAATTCATTCCCAAAGATCCCGCACAGGATGCTCTTTCCGAGGACAATTCGCGCACGGTCCGCCTTCACGAGGCGTTCACCTTCCACGTGACGGTCGTGACGCCGAATGAACCAAACACGCTGTTGGAAAACGCCCTGCATTCGCTTCCTTCGGTGGAAGTGGAACAGAAGGTCCTGAAAAAAGGAACGCGCCTAGCCGCCGCCAGTCTGGAGACGCATCTTGGCGTTCCGTTCACGACCGATGATTCCGGGGTCCGGCGATTCCGCATCATGATCTTTGACCGGACGCTCCCAGGGAAATCGGTTTTCGAGACGGAGATCCCGGGCCGAAACCTTTTCTTTGCCCCGCCGGCGGACACCCCGCTCTGGAAGCGCAGCGCAACGGTCCGCGACTACGTGCTGATGCCGTGGATGGACGGTCTGCGAAGCGGGATCTCGACCGCAGGAGTCGGATTCACCGACACGCATGCGCTCATTCCGGATCCGGAAACAGCCGCTTCCAGCCCGTGGCTTTTCTCTCAAAGCGCACTGGAAGTGAATGAAACTCAAGACGCGACTGAAGAAGACGAAAACTTCGCCAAACAGGCAAAGACGGTCGAGATGACGGAACTCACATGGGGACTGGAATCGAAAAACGCAGTCCGAAACGTTCTCTGTGCGTGCGATCTGACGCAGAGCGACTGGATCTTGGCGGACGACTTCCCGGCCTTCCTCCAGTACGCATTCGACTGGCTCATCCATACCCCGGCCTCAGAGTCCCGGCTCGCACGCGGTCTGACCGGCTGGTCTGCTGGAGAAACGTTCTCGGACAGTGATCTGAATGTTCCGGAACCTCCGGAGCAGATCTTCACGTACCCCGGTGAAGACATCGTCCCGATGTGGACGCTGCTGATCCTGATCGTCTGTGCGGGAACGGCAGCCGAATGGTACTTTTACCAGAGACGCTGGATCGAGTGAGGCGCGATCGATGATCCAGTCCGGAAAATTTCCCGATCGCCGGAGTACGATTTTCGGCCACCTCCTTTTTTGGGGTCTCGGAGTACTCATTTCTGCCGAAATCGTCACACACGCGGCAGTTCTTGAGCTGGTTTCCGCCGAAATCGTCACGCCTTCCGCACATCCAACGGCAGGTCCGGCCGAGTCGGCTCCAGTACAGGACCTGGCAAGATCCTGTTTCCCTGCCGGCCTGATCCCGGTTCCGACCCATATTCCTGCGGAACGTCAGCGATTTTACTATCTGCAGGCACTGAAAAACTACGACAAAAACTGCCGGCGGCTGAAAAAAGAGGGACCGTGGGACATTTTCAGCGTCCGCATTCCGGCAGACTACCTTTACGCGCTAGTGAGCGTCGAGCAGTTTTTCCGCGAGAATCCGGAACTCCGAGTCGAGTATGCGTCCGAGCGGATCTACCCACTGGAAAGGTCGGCAGAAATAGCACAGTGGATCCGCACGATGCAGGTCCTGTCGCCTGACTCGCCGTTTCAGGGGAACTTTCGCTGGTACTGGCATCAGGAGGACGTGGAGGACCGCAATGCGGCAGAATTCGTCGTGAAACGGCTCATTTTCTGCTGGGCGCATCGCGAGATCCTTCCGGAAGACTGCCGTGATCTGATCCAAGAGATCCTGAAAGACGCAGCGCCAGAATGTCTGCGGCGCAAACCGCGGCCGGATTACTCCAACATTTCCGTCATGAATTTCGCAAACCTGCTTCTGCTTGGCGAAGCGTTCCAGGATGCCGAACTCCGAGAGGAAGGAATGCGGCGCATGGACCGGTTCCTCTTTCAGACATGGCGCAGCGGGATCCATGAATTCGCGACTCCTACGTACTTCAACGAGATCTTCGAAACGCTTGAGCAGCTTCGGAACCTGACGCAGGATGAGGAAGTCCGTGAAAGATCGGAGCTTCTCCTCAACTGCTGCGCACTCCTAACGGCACTCCATTTCACGCAAGACGGCACATTCGGCGGAGCGTGCAGCCGAACGTACTCGTACCTCTACGGTGACGACTACCTTCGGTTCCACGTCGGCGTTTGGGGCTGGATCCCGCTTCCGGAGGACCGATCCAACATCACGATCCTGACGTCACTCAATGGAAAATACTTCCCGGATCCCGAAACGTTCCGTCTTTTTTTGCCGGCAGTGACGCAGAACTGCACGATCTGCGAGCGCTGGGGACTTGAACAGGAAAAATGGAAAAAGACGTTCCGGACTCCCGAATTCGTCCTTGGGGTCTCCATGGCAAAATACGATTCCCATCAGGATCAGCTTTGGACGCTGGACTGGGTAAGGTACGGAGAAAACGCAGATCCTCACGTCCAAACAGCTCTTCAAGCCAAAGCAGACCCCTACGCCAAAACGTCACCGCGATGCAGCTTCATGCCGGACGGACGCGGCGACCCGTGGGGCACGAACCGCGAGCTCACCAACGGAGGGCACAAAAAAGCGCTTCACCTGGACCCGGACTGGAGCGCCTCGCTTGACGGACCGCGGGCAGAATGCCGGGTCGTCTACTCCACTGCGGAGCTCCAGAAATTCAGAAAAACGTCTCCCGGTCAAGAGATCCGTTCTACGTTCATCCTGAAAAAACCGGATTCCGTACATTTTCAGGCTCCGGACTGTCTGTGTGCCGTTTACGGGAAAAATCAGCTTGAGCTGAAGATCACGCACCTTTCTGCCGGTCGGATCTTACCGGAACTGCTTCCCTCGCCCGACGGAAACGCAGTCGCGTGGTGCATCGTGCACACGATCCCTCCGAAAACGGAAAAAGAGATCCCAGATCCGATCCAGCTGACCTTCCAGACTGAGATCCGCCCGGTAAGGCCCGCGGAAAACTCCGAGACTGCGGAAAACTCCGAGACTGCGGAAAACTCCGAGACTGCGGAAAACTCAGAGACTGCGAGAAACTCCGAGACTGCGGAAAACTCCGAGACTGCGAGCAACTCCGAGACTGCGAGCAACTCCGAGACTGCGAGAAACTCCGAGACGGCGGGAAACTCCGAGACGGCGGGAAACTCCGAGACGGCGGGAAACTCCGAGACTGCGAGAAACTCCGAGACTGCGGAAAACTCCGAGACTGCGAGAAACTCCGAGACTGCACCGACGCAGAATGCTCAGCCGCAGAGTGAGTCCATGGTACTGCTTTCTGTTCTGGAACGCGATCTTTTCCAGGTACCGTCAGGCTGGGAAGGTCCTGCGGGGATCCTGACGGTAAACGGAACAGAGGTCGGACGCAGATTTCTGGAGAAATTTCATCCGCAGTTTGCCGAGTATGCGGAACTGCGCAGCCGCTGGCACACGGAAATGGCGCGCGTACTGGGATCCGCGGGTCAAGAACTCCCCGGTCAAAGGATCCCGGAAACACTCCCCGAAGATTTTCCGATCCTGGATCTGAAACCGGGCGAGACCTTCCGTCTTCCCGTCTCTTCGGGGCTTTTCTTTTCCAATTTTGCCGTCAGAAGTGCCTCGATTCCCGTTCCTCAAAGCGTCGAGATCCAGAACGAGACCTTCTTCCGTCTCTGGGTCCAAACTCCCGGCGCGTACCGGCTTTCAGCAAAAGTTTTGGCTCCGGATCCCAAGCATGATTCCCTCCAGGTCACGTACTGGACGCACAAGACTCCGCAGGGGATCCACTTTCCGTGCTGGGCGCTGGACTCTTCCCCGAACTGGCGGAAAGTCGAATTTCGCGCCCCGGACCAACGTGCACCTGCCGTTGAACTTGAACTTCCCCGCGGCCCGGTCCTTCTGAAACTCGCTCCGCGGGAGTTTGACGTTCAGCTTCAGGAACTGGAGTTCCGCCGCGTTCAGTAAACGTCCCGTTTTGTTTTTCCGGCGCAGCTCCTTCCGAAATGAAAGTTTCCCCTTCCTCCAACCGAATGGAAAAAATCATGAACCTCAAAAAATTCACATTTCCATGCCGATTTTGTTTCCCCCTGACACTGACCGTTTTTCTTGGTCTCCTTTCCTGCACAGTTCCCGTTTTTTCGCTGGAAAAGATCGACCGGCAGTCCGTCGTGAGCCGCCATTTCATTCAGAGTCTTGATCCCAATCTTGAGATCCCGCTCGGAAACGGTGAATTCTGTTTCAACGTGGACTTCACGGGCCTCCAGACGACGCGAGGAAACACGATGGCGCACTGGGGATGGCATTCCAATCCGCTTCCGGAGGGATTCACCAAAGCAGATGTTCCGGAAACGGGGACGCTCCAGCAAGGACGCAATACTTTCAAAGGCGACCACTCTTTTCCGCCTGAAAAACAGGCACTTCGGCAGTGGCTCCGCGACAATCCGCATCGTGCCGACCTTGCGCGTATTCGCCTGTTCCGGCCGGACGGCAACGCAGTCACACCGCAGGAGATCCGTCCGATCTCCCGTAAAATGGATCTCTGGACCGGCCTGCACACTGCGGAATTCGAGCTGGACGGCGAGACGGTCCGCGTCGAGACCTTCGTTTCGATGGATGCAGACCTGCTCGCGTCACGTGTGAAGTCTAGTCTGCTCGCGGAAGGCAAACTGCTCGTGAGTGTCGAGTTTCCGTACCCTACGATCCAAATGACCCGCTGGTCGGGCGAGTTTGGCCCCAATTCACGGCATGAGACGCGCGTTCTGCCGGGAAATTCCACCCGAAACGCACAGATCCTGCGCAAGGTCGATGATTTCGAGTACCTCGTTTCTCTCCAGTGCGGCGAGAATTCGGCCTTCCAGATCGATCCGGACAGCCACGCGCTGACGATTTCAACGGACGGGGAACTCTGCGAGTTTTTCTGTGCCTTCCACGACGGCTGGCCCAAGATCGAGATGCGGGAAAAGTCCTTCGAAGACCTTCGCGCGGAGACTGCTCAAAAATGGGAATCATACTGGCTTTCCGGTGCGGCAGTAGATCTTTCTCTGAGCAAAGACCCGCGCTGGAAGGAACTTGAACGCCGGATCGTCCTCTCACAGTACCTCATGCGCACGAATTCCGCAGGAAGCTATCCGCCGCCGGAAACGGGACTTTTAGGGACCGACAATTGGCGCGGACGGTACCATGGCGAAATGATCTACTGGCATCTCGCGCACTACTCACTCTGGGACCGTCAGGAACTTTCCGACCGTGCGCTGGACTGCTACCGCAAAAACCTCCCTGTCGCACGAAAACTGGCGGCTCAGCTCGGATACGCGGGTGCACAGTGGCCCAAGTGCACAGGACCGGAAGGACGGACGGCTCCGTGGGTCGGAAATCAGGTCCTGCTCTGGAAACAGCCGCACCCCATGATTTTTGCCGAGCTGGAGTACCGAAACCGTCCGACGGCCGCGACGCTCGAAAAGTGGGCGGAGATTTTGGACGAGACCGCGAAATTCATGGCATCGTATCCGGAAAAGGACGCGGAAGGGGTCTGGCATCTGGCTCCGGTCATGCCGCCGAGCGAGACCGGGATCGTGAAAGACTCCGTTTTCGATCTGGCGTACTGGCGTTTCGGTCTGCGCCTGGCGAACACGTGGCGGGAACGCATGGGAAAAGAGCGGGTCGCCGAGTGGGATGAGATCGCAGACCATCTGGCTCCGCTTCCGACGCATCCAGGCCTTCCGGAAAACGAGACCGTCTGGCTCCACTCTCCGGACTGGATCAACTCGTACGAGAAATTCAACTGGGAGCATCCCAACCCGGTCGGCGTTTACGGCATGATCCCGCCGACGGAAGGGGTCGATCCGGAGATCGCGCGCCGTACGCTTCGGAAAGTCTACGAAACGTGGCGTTGGGACCGTGTCTGGGGCTGGGATTTCCCGTGGACCGCCATGTGTGCAGCACGAGTGGGCGAGCCGGAGATCGCGGTGGACATTCTGCTGCATGAAAGTCCGCGAAACGTCCATGATCTGCGCGGCGTCAACGCGAACAATCCGTGCCCATACCTTCCCGGAAACGGCGGTCTGCTCTACGCGATCGGCATGATGGCCGGCGGATGGGACGGAGCACCGGAAGTCGATCGCGAAAAAGGTGAAGCTCCCGGTTTTCCGCGGAACGGCCAGTGGTTCATCAAGGCGGAGGGATTCAAACCCGCGCCCTGACCGAACTTTCCACTGCCGAAAGTCTCGAATGAAAAGAGGACCGTACATTTTAGTTCCCGGTCCTCTTTTCGTTTCTGCCAGTCTCTCCCGATCTTCTCTCTCACTCTTTCAGTCCCCCATTGACTCTCGTGCATAATGAAATGGAGGGCGTTTTTTTAAGAGTTCCGTCTTCCGTTTCCTTCATTACCCGTTTCCCGGCATAGAGGTTCCTGAATGTTCCGCAGGCTTTCATTTTCCCGTCCCTCCGCAGTTGGATCCCAAAAGAAACTGAGGAAAAGCCGTTTCCTTCCGCGGGATCCGCATCGGCTCTTTCTCGCACTTTTTTTCATTCTCTGCGTACTCTTTCCTGCCTGCACGCTTGAAATTCCCCAACCGCTGGCGGGATCTGATCCTGCAGACGCACAGAATCTGGCAGACGCACAGAATCTGGCAGACGCACAGAATCTGGCAGACGCACAGAATCTGGCAGACGCACAGAATCTGGCAGACGCACAGAATCTAGCAGACGCACAGAATCTAGCAGACGCACAGAATCTAGCAGACGCACAGAATCTAGCAGACGCACAGAAACTGGCAGACGCACAGAAACTGGCAGACGCACAGAAACTGGCAGACGCACAGAAACTGGCAGACGCACAGAAACTGGCAGACGCACAGAATCTGGCAGACGCACAGAATCTGGCAGACGCACAGAAACTGGCAGACGCACAGAAACTGGCAGACGCGCAGAAACTCCGGTTCCCGTGTGTGCAGCTTTGCAAAGTCGAGGCTGCTCATTCGGGAGAAACGCAAAAATTCCCAGCTTCAGTACGTGAGGAACGGACGCTCCATCTGTCCTTCCGCGTTCCTGGTCAAATCCAAGAGCTCCACGCAGAAATCGGACAAATGGTGCGTAAAGGAGAGGTTTTGGCACGCTTAGATCCGCGAGATTTTCAGAATGCCAAAGCGGCTGCTGAAGCGGATCTGGAGGAAGTCCAAGCGGGTCTGAATGCTCGGATCGCCAATCGGGACCGTTCCGTCGAAATACTCCGAAAAAAACGCGACGCGGCAGAGCTTTTCTTTCAGACGGCAGAGAAGAATCTGGAAAAATTCACGCAGCTTGCGCAGGAGGGAGCGATCCCGGAGATCCGGCTTGACGAGATACGGACGCAGCACGAGCAGGCTCTCGCAGGCAAAGTTGCGGCAGAAAAGGAACTGGAAAATGCCGAAATGGGTCTGAATGAAGAGATCCGCAGTCTCGAAGCAAAGAAAAAAGGACTGCTTACGCAGAAAAAGCAGGCCGAGGACGCGCTTTCAGACACGATACTCCGCGCCCCGTGCACGGGATCCGTTTCGAGAAAATTCTCCGAATGCGGTGAGATCACGGCTCCAGGAGTCCCGATCCTCGCATTTACGGAAACCTCGCGGCTTCGCGTCCGGACGGTCCTCCCTGAAGCTATCCGGATCAGGCAAAATGAGATCGCGGCGTTTCGCTGCGAATTCGAAACGTACCCGAACGTCTCCTTTCCAGCCGACCTGGTTTTCCTTGCACAGACACCGCAAAACGGGACCCACGGCTACCCGCTGGAGGTGCGTGTTTCCAACCTTCAGGGGAAGGTGCTCTTCCCAGGAATGGCAGCCTCCGTGGAAGTAGAATTTGCGCCGTCACGCAATGAATTCTGCGTCCCGCTTTCTTCGTTAAGCGCAGCTCCTTGGCGAGAAACTCAAGCGCAAATGCCTGCAGAATACGATGGAAAATGCCGCGAAACGGTCCTCTGGCGGATCACTTCGGATGACCGTGCCGTTCCCTGCCGAGTCGAGATCGTGCGCTTTGTGAGCCCCGGTTGGGTGATCGTGTCGGGAGAACTTCAGGCTGGGGAAGTCATCGCAGCCTCCGGTACACGTTTTTTGCGGGAAGGGCAGTGTGTCCGCCCGCTTCCGAAGTAAAACCGTCCCGCAAGCCCCCTAGCTCTCACGTAAATTCCTAAAGCTCCCATAAAATCCAGTTTCCTCCGCCCCCAAAAGGAGTGCCGTCCGCATGCTTTCAGAATTCGCAGTTCATCACCGGCTGAGTGTGGGATTTCTTGCACTGACGCTCTGTCTGGCCGGACTATTCAGCGGCATGACCATCGGGCGCCTAGAAGATCCGGAATTCACGATCAAGACCGGTATCGTCCTAACGTTTTGTCCCGGAGCCAGTGCACGTGAAATGGAGCAGAACGTGACGGTGCACGTGGAGCGTGCGTGCCGACGGCTTCAGGAGATCGAGCATCTGCGCTCGTATTCGGAGCCGGGGCTCTCACTCATCTATGCAGACCTAAAACAGAGCATCCCAAGCTCCGCACTTCCCGCAGTCTGGACCGACTTGCGAAACAAACTCGCGGAGATCCAAAGAGAACTTCCGCCGGAAGCCCTTCCCCCCATCGTTCAGGACGATTTTGGGCAGGTCTACGGCATCGTTCTAGCACTTTCCGGAGAGGGATTCCCTCCAGAAGACCGACTGAAGCGTGCACGGGAACTCCAAAAGGAATTCAGTCTCCTGAAGGAAGCTGGACGCGTGGAGCTCTGGGGGATCCCGGAAGAGCAGATCGAGATCCGGATCTCGCAGGCCAGGCTGGCACAGCTTTCCATTTCACCGGCATGGATCCTCGCTGCACTTTCCGCCCAGGATCTCACGCTGGATTCCGGAAGCCTAAAACTCGGCGGCGAAGAGCTTCGGCTCCGACCATCCGGCCAATTCTCCAGCATTCAGGAGATCGAAGACCTCCTCCTTTCCGCAGATCCGGCACACCGTGAACTCCAAAGCCTCGCGGATCCCGGCGTTTTACCATCCATCTCCGGTCCAAACTCCCCTGCCCCATTTTCCAAAGCGCTTTCCCATGCCGGCGGGATCGCTCAAGGCACGCTGCATCAGCAAAAACTTCGCGCTGCCGACGGATCCATCTCCGGAATGGTCCCGCAATTGAGACTGCGCGACATTGCCGCAGTCGAACGCGTTCTGAAAGATCCTCCATCCAAGATCTTTCGATTTAACGGACAGGATGCCATTGCGATCGCCATTTCACCCCGTACAAACGGAAACGTCGTACAGCTCGGAAAAGACGTAAAACGCTGCGCAGAACGCACACTCGCAGCCTTCCCGACCGGGTACTCGCTCCATGAAGTCAGCTTTCAGCCGGATGACGTGCAGAAGGCGGTGGGGCTTTTTCTCAAAAATCTGCGTGAAGCGGTCCTCATCGTGACGTTCGTGGTCATGCTGTCGATGGGGTGGCGCAGCGGTCTGCTCATCGCCAGCAGTCTGCTTCTGGTCATCCTCACGACGCTGTGCTTTCTGGAACCGCTTGGGATCGTCCTTCAGCGGATCTCGCTCGGCGCGTTCATCATTGCGCTTGGGATACTCGTCGACGATGCCGTCGTGGTAGGAGACCTCATCATCGTACGGATGCAGCGCGGAATGGAACGAAACCAGGCCTGCATCGAAGGCGCACAACGAGCCTCACACCAGCTTCTGGGAGCCACCATCGTCGGAGCGCTCGCATTTCTCCCGATCTACCTCACCCCCACGAACGTTGGAGAGTACTGCGCCTCGCTCTTTCTCGTCGTCGCAGTCTCTCTCGGGATCAGCTGGTTCGTCGCCATGCTTCAAACGCCGCTGGTCTACTCCATTTTTGTGAAGTTTCCGCCGCAAAGTTCCGTAACAGACCCCCACTCCGGCCCCATTTACCGGGCCTACCGAAACGCTCTCGCCTGGACCCTGCGGAACAGGTACGCCGTTCTCCTGTGCACGCTCTGCGCCTGCGCTCTAGCAGCCTGGGGATTCCAAAAGATCGACCAAAATTTCTTCCCGAGAGCACAGCGAGATCAATTCTGGATCGATTTTCGTTTTCCTGCGGGAACCTCCATCGAAACCGTATCCAACGAAATGAAGAAAGCCGAGACGTTCCTCCTGAATGGAAACCTCGATGCCTCACTCCCAAATGCCCCAAACGCAGACCCAAACGCAGACCCAAACGCAGACCCAAACGCAGACCCAAACGCAGACCCAAACGCAGCCGCCCTGCACCTCCCGGCTCAGATCGTCTCGGCAGCTTCGTTCATCGGAGCAGGTCCGCCGCGTTTCTATCTTCCCTACCAGCCTGAGTTTCCACACTCGAATTACGGGCACATCGTGGTAAATGTCACGCAAGCCAAAGACGTAGACCGACTGCTCTCGCCTGTTCGCGCCTGGATGAAGGAAAACTTTCCGCAGGCACAGGTCCGCGTACAGCGTTACGCCATGGGAATGCCGACTCCGCACGAGATCGAGATCCGATTTCGCGGCCCGGATCACATGAAACTCCAGCACCTCGGCCTGGAAGCAGAAAAGCTCCTGCGCAGCTCGCCGAATGCACTGGACATCCAGAACAATTGGCGCGAAAAACAGCTGACGCTCTCCCCCAAGTACTCCGCGCTAAAGGGACAGAATGCCGGAAAATCACGTTCCGCCCTCCTTTACTCACTCCTCGCACGGACTCGCGGGATCGAGATCGGCAACTACTCGGAAAAGGAGCAAAATCTCCCCATTCTCCTGCGCGGCAGTGTCCCGGAACAAAACGATGCGGTCAACCTCTCCGGAACTCAGATCTGGGGAGCACTTCCGGGCGGCACGTCACTGGGAGAGCTGACCTCCGGAATGGAATTTCTCTGGGAAGACTCCTCCATCTATCGATACGATGGTCTCCCCGCTCTCGTCGTCGGTGCGGATGCATACGGTATTTCCTGGATGGAACTCCTGCGGGAGATCCGGCCAAAGATCGAATCGATCCCGCTTCCGGACGGCTTCACGATGGAATGGGGAGGGCAGTTCCATGAATCTCAGGAAGCTGCACATGACGTACTCTCCCACCTTCCAGCAGCCGCAGTCCTGATGCTTTTGGTCGTCGTCTTCCTCTTCAACGACCTGCGCCAGCCCCTGATCATCGTCCTAACGGTCCCCCTCGCGATGATCGGGATCTCGGCTGGTCTCCTCCTCATGCAGAAACCGTTTGGATTCATGGCTCTGCTCGGCGTCATGTCGCTTCTGGGAATGATCGTCCGAAACGGCGTCGTGCTGATGGACCAGATCGACGAAGAACTCCAAAAGGAAGGATCGCCGTTTCTGGCTCTCTTAAATGCATCCGTAGAAAGAATGCGTCCCGTCACCGTCGCGGCTGCTACTGTCATCGTCGGCATGATCCCCCTTTTGAAAGACCCTATGTTCGACGCAATGGCTGCTGCGATGATGTTCGGACTGATGTTTTCAACCCTCCTGACGCTTTTCATCGTCCCGGTCCTCTACTCTCTCTTTTTTAGGATCCGGATCCCAAAAGTGAAAGACCCCGCGGAAACGAAATGAAACGCACCTCCAGTTTGGCGGGATCTCCAACCGGTTTTTGACTCAGAATCGGTAAAATCATTCCAGGTATTCCTTAAAAAAAGTTTCCAAATTTTGAGAAAAGACTTTCCGATAAAAAGAGGACCGTAAACTTGCCAAAATCACCAGTTCAGCCATTCCTGAAAGGCGATCCCGCGGCAGACGGCTGCGGCACTGCAAAAATCGCATTTTCAGAAAAAATAGGATCGGGGAATCAAGATCCGAAACCGGCATCCTGCCAAGATCCCGTCACGTTTGGCTGCCGTCACGTTTGGCTGCCGTCACGTTTGGTTGACGCCTCTGGATCGATCGGCAGGGAATCGTTGATTTTTTTAGGGGGAAAAATGAAAAATCAAATCCACTGGCTGGGAAGCCGATTGCTCTGTACAGGGGGCCTTGGTACGCTTTTACTTGGAACTCTCATCCCGCTGGACACTCTGAATGCTGAACGATTTGTCGGACGCAGGCCTGTCAGAGAACGGATCGCACAGAGAAACGCACGAGGATACGATTCCGTAAATTCTGGTCTCTACCACCCATCGTACACTCCCATCCCCTCACAAACTCCGGAAACAGTACAAATTCCAGAAGCAGTACAAATTCCAGAAACAGAACAAATTACAAAAGCAGCACAAATTCAAGAAACAGCAAAAACTCCAAAAGCAGTGCAAATTCCAGAAGCAGCACAAATTCAAGAAACAGCACAAATCACAAAAGCAGTGCAAATTCCAGAAACAGCACAAACTCCAAAAGCAGTGCAAATTCCAGAAGCAGGACAAACTCAAACGGCGTACAAACTGGACACGACTCTTGATCTTCCGCTCCCTCTCCAGAACACGCAGGACGCAGTTTCCGAAAATTCCGGCTCCGCCTCAATGCAAGAGCTGACGGATCGAAAAACGGATCCTGAAAAAGAGGAAACGGCCTCCCAGACGAAGGTTACGCATAAAAAGTCCAAAGGGAAAAAAGCCTCGAATGCCTCCGACGTGAAGGGAACTGACGCGACTGGTTCCGAAGAGCAGGCAAAGTCTGCCCCTAAAACGAAGTCCGGCACCAAGGCGAAGTCCGGCACCAAGGCGAAATCTCGCCCCAAGGCGGAAACGGCCTCCAAACCGACCTCGCGATCCGTTCCGGCCGCTGTCTCCTCCGCGGATACCGTCCCCAGCACTCCCGCAGTGCCGGCACCATTGGAAATTGCATACTCCGACACAAAGTCAGCCGTTCCTCAAACGTCGGCAGGCCCCGCGGCTGGGGATCAGCCCCAAGATCCCGATCTGCTCACACTTTGCTGGTGGTTCACCAACTGGGAGGCAGCGCGCAATGCGAGCATTCAGACTCAGCGTCCGATCCTAGTCCATTTCTCGAGTCCGTACTGCGGGCCATGCCGAAAAATGGAAAAAGAGGTCTTTTCTCAAGAAAGCATTCAGTCGCTTGCGGGCAAATATTTCGTCTTGGTGAAGGTCGACGGTTACGCAAAACCGCAGATCTGCCAGGCTTTCCGAATCACGGGATTCCCGACCGATCTGATCCTTGACCCGGCAGGCAATGAGCTTGCGCGTTTCAAGGGATTCCAAACGCAGTCCCAATACACGGCATTCCTCTCCGGTGTGATCTCGCAGACCAAGATCCCGCCGATGATCCGGCCATTTACTTCGGAATGGGAACAGAATTGGGAGAAAATGCAGCTGGAAAAGGAGACTGCCGCACAAATCGCCTCTGCTTCTCCGTCCGCTCCATCTCCTGCCCATGACGCCGTTTCCAGCCAGCACTCCTCCATGGAACGCCAAACGGCAGGAAATGACGTGACTGAAAGCGCGCTGGATCCCGGATCCGAGGAAGATTCGCTCCTTCTTGCAGCTCCGACGCTGGATGACGGCCTAGACGGCAGTCTGGAAGAAGACCTTGAAGGGGAACGAAAACTCGTTTCCGGAAGTTCCCTTCACAGCACACCGGAAACCAAACCGCTTTTGTCTGAACCACATACGGACGCACCCGCTCAGGCACAGGCTTCGCCGCAGATACAGAAACGCGATCTGCTCTCGATGGATCCTCTGGAAAACGGCCAAGAGCGAGCTCCCGCAACTGCGGTTTCCGTGCGCACTGCACCTTCCGTGGAGCTTTTGGAGCTGGAGCCGCTGAATTCCGACGATCCGGGAAAAAATGAAAATGCACTCATGCCGATGACGCAAAAGACGCAAAGCGGATTTTCTCCCGTCTCGGAACAGAGTCAGACTCCTGCGGCTAGTCCTGAAGCAGGCCAAACTGCTTCGGCGGGTCAAACTTCGGCGGGTCAAACTTCGGCGGGTCAGAGCACAAAAGCGGCAGAAGAGATGCCGATGCTTGACGGTTTCTGTCCGGTCGCACTGGTCGAACGAAACATTTGGGTACGCGGAAATGCAGGTTTTTCCCTTAGACATGATGGGCAGACGTACTTTTTCCAGAGTCAAGAGGCAATGCTGAAATTCCAGAATGCCCCTGAATTTTACGCGCTGGTCTTCAATGGAATGGACATCGTCCTGATGGCGGATCAGAACAAAACGGAACCAGGTTCCCGAAAATTTGGTCTGCGCTACAAAGACAGAAATTACGTCTTCAAATCGCAAGAAAACCGGGAGGCTTTCAAGAACAATCCGGACTATTTCATCAGTCAGCTCAAACAGAATGTCGCCGCAAGCCGTCAAACGCACATTCACTGACGTCCTTCACTGCCGAAAGATCCGCATTCACAACAGTTTCGAACGCATCTTCAAACAAAAAGCGGGCGCACCACTGACAGAGAGGCCCGCTTTTCACATTTCGGCACGCACAACGTTCAGTTTTCCGCGGAGTAGACCGCTGAATTCCGCGACGTTTCCCAAACTCGGACCTGAACGACGCGGAGACCCATTTCACCCCCTTTCTGGAAGATGAACTGCGCGATATTTTCCGCGGTGGGGATCGTCTCCATGACCACGACTTTCTGACCAGCCTCTTTCAAAAGCGGAACGAGCGGATCTCCGTGAAAGAGAAGCGTGTGATGGTCCAGCTCCTCGTCGATCCATTTTTCGATGCCGGAGCGGATCTCTCCAAAATCGAGGACCATTCCGTTGGGATCAAGTTTTTCGGACGCGATCGTAATCTCGACCCGTCCATTGTGTCCGTGCAGAAAACGGCATTTTCCGCCATGATCCGGCAATCGGTGTCCGTAGCAAAATTCGATCTCGCGTGAAACCAGGTACGCCATAAAAAATCCTCAGGAAAAATCCAAAAAATCTAAAAAAATCCAACTATTTTCCGGCCCTCCTCTCCGACACAGCCAAGCTACACAGCCAAGCTACACAGCCAAGCTACACAGCCGACCGATGCCGGACATGCTCAATGCGTCCGATTCAGACGAAACTGGATCTGATTCAGGATGCTCTGCTCAAGCACATAGTCGCGTTTCTGCGGGATCCACCCCTCATGACTGTCCTGAACGCCGATCGGATCTTCACGATCCTCGATCTTCGTATCGAGACGAAACGTCGCGGAGGGGAGCCGCATATGCTGCGGTTTCTGAAGGTCCTCGAGTTCCTTCTTGATGCTCACGTGGATAATGTACCGGCCGTCTGCGAATCGAACTCGCACTTTAGCGATCCTGCGCACAGTCTGTACGGTCGCATACTGGCGCTCATCGGCCGTCACGGAATCACGGCGCCACGGTTCAAGACAGGTCGAACCGATCTGCGGATGCGTTTCAAGAAGCCCTTCCATCACATTATTTCCGCGCCGCTGACACGGATACTCGTACGCAATGCGGTCAAAATAAAGACGCACGACATCCACGACGGTCTCCCAGACCTGAAATGGATCCAGATCACCGCGAACTTCAAGCGGATTCTGCGCATTTCCGCCGACAGGACCTCCCCCGTCGTAGGTGGAGTACGACGCACGTTTCAGACGCATCGTATGACAGCCGCTCCCCAAAACACTCAGCGCAGTCAGACCGAAAAGTTGAAAAAGAAAGCACCGCCGGCTTTCAAATTCTTCGGAGAAAGACACACCTGCCCCCAGTTTCGGTACTTCCGCACGGGAACGGACTCCGAAAAAACGGGAAAAAAATTTCTGATCGGAAACGGGGGCGTGTTTCATAAAATGCGAACGAACGGACTGCCTTAAAAACGGGGAATGATGCCGCGAAACCGGATCAGGACCAACCGAAACGGGGAAGAAAACCGGTTCATTTTCTACATCTTACACAAAATCCGGATACGGCGCAAGAGGAATCTGTAAACTTCTGCAAACTTCTGCAAATTTCTCCAAAAGAAATCCGGCTCTTCCGGTAAATGTGTACCGATCCGAACCGTAATTTCACCAAATTTACCATAGAGACCACTGAAAACTCACGGAGAAACACGGATCTTAACACAAAAAGCACTAAAAAACAGACTGTTCGAACAAATCTTTTGAATTTTTAAAAATTCATTTGTGTCTTTTTGTGTTTTCCGTGAAATTCGTGTCAGGAAATTCTCCCATCCTTTTCATCTTTCCCTTTCAGCGGTAAATTTCACGGCCCGGACCAGCAGAAATCCTTCATTCCATCCGTTTTTTGACCGAAAAATAGAATAATAGAATAAACGGATCGATACACGAAACACAAAATGGACGAAGTGCACTTGATTGCCAAAGTCCCGAAGCAGACAGGAGTTTCCCGTCATGAGATCTATTCAACGATTTGCATTTTTGGCCCCTGGATTTTTCCTCGGTTCATCTTTCGCGCTCATTTTCATGGGAGGGGAATGGACTGATATTGCCGTTCATGGTGCCGAAACCGGCGGAATTTCCATTTCCAGACCGAAGAATGATCCGAACCAGACTCGGGAAACCAGCGTTCTCTGGGACGAAACTCCCGTCCGAAAAGCCGTTGCCGACCTGGAGCAGCAGTCCGGGTGGACGATCTGGCTCGATCGCCGCATCGATCCGGCGTTCCCGATCTCTGGAGCTTTTCAAGACGCGCCGGCAGACCTGATCCTGCAGGAAACGTTCTTTTCCGACGATCGCCGAGTCTCTCGCCTGCCGGACGATCTCCTTTTCGCCGCGCCGAAGAGCACCGTCTTTCTGATCCGTACTCTGCTGACAGTAAAACGTCAAGAGCTTCGCGAAGCACTTTCCGCCGCCGACCAAAAAAAGTGGCTGACGGTGCGCTCGGTCGCGTGGGAGCATTTAACGGAACCCAAGGCCATCCTCGAAAAGATCGCGGACTCCATGAAGCTCGAGATCCGCGATCTCTCCAAGTTCCCGCACGATCTCTGGCCCGAACGTGCGCCGATGGACATTTCCGGGCTGGATGCCGTCCTGCTGATCCTCGTTCAGTTCGACCTCACGCTGGAATTTACGTCTTCCGGTGCCCAGATCGTCCCTCTGGATCCGAAGTCCATCCTCATTTCGCGCACCTACTCTGCCTCTGACATTTCGGAGGACCAGCTCGCAGAAGTCCAAAAACTCCCAGGCACGCGCACCGTACGGAAAGGCTCGAAGCTCTTGGTACGCGGAACGCTGGAAGCTCACGAAGCGCTCGCCGGCGGCTCTGCGTCCGGGACCTCACGGAAAAGCGGAACGGCAAAACAGTCTCGCACCCCGCAAAACACTGCCCGTTCCTACGGTCTGAAACCCGGTGAGACCGTTTCCGGGACCGTGAAAGGACCGTTCCTTCCCTACATCAAAGCGCTCTGCTCTCAGTACGGGCTCACGCTCTCGGCAGATGAAAGCGAACTCCGTTCGGCCGGCATCGATCCATCAAAACACGTGGAAGTCACCGCCGACAAAGCCACGCTCGAGGAGCTTTTCTCCATGATGGCTGAGGAAGCCGGATGTGATGCGGAACTTAATGGCCCGACTCTCACGATCCGCCCGGCGAAATAACCCCCAAAACCCGTTTTTTTCGCAAATTCCGTCAGAAATACGCCCAAAAAAGAAAAAAACTGGAAAAAACAGTTGAAATTTCTCATTATCGGTGTATACTGTCTGTGTACTTAAGTTTTTTGTACTGGTTGAAGTACCGTTTATTTGTTCCAAAAAACCAAATACACAGGAATCATCATGAAGAAAACGACCGCAATTTTGTTGGCAGCCTGTTTCAGCACACCGCTGGTCTCCCATGCCGTTTCGCAGAGCGTTTCCGCTCAGGCCGCGGGCGGACTTACCGCGTGGTGGGTCGCGGAGGATTTCACGAACACGAATCAGGGCACTGCCGCAAACTGGACGGACCGCATTTCCGGGATCCAGGCAGCCGCGACTGACGGCGGGAAAGGAGTCTATCCCTACCTCAACACGACTGGAAACGGAATCACTTTCACCAGATCTGGAAGCGGAGTGAAGGACGCCGGTGCGTTCTTTAACGTCACCAACAACCCGGTCGCAGGAAAAACGAACTACACGATCCTCGTCGATTTCACGCC
>SUVI01000076.1 GCA_015062085.1 Planctomycetaceae bacterium | reverse complement strand
ACGAGTCCCATGTAGGAGAGCGTGTTGTCTCCTTCCTTGTTTCCGCGCCAGCCGAGAACGAGGTTGCCGGGAACGTTAAATTTCGAGCCTTCGGCAAGGTTGAGCGTCGCCTGACCGCTGGAACCGAGCAGTCCGCTCATGGTGAGCGTTCCGCCGGGATTGACGTTGATGGTGCTTTTCGTATTAAAGTTTTCGCCGAAGCAGAAGTTGTTGACGTCGGTCATCTGATAAAATGTGCCGTTGACGTCAATGATCGCGTGACTGCCAGCCTGTTGTCCCATGACTGGACGGTTAGACGTCAGATTAAACGTGCCGTCAATGATAAAACGGGTCGTCTTGTTCTCCGCACCCACAATAAGCGTATTGTTGGGGATCGAGATCGTGTTCCCGTAAGAAATGCGGGCATCTGCGTAAAGATCGACGTATTTACTGTTCTGGTTGCCCCAGTATTTCGTATTCGTGAAATCCGTATTCAGTTCCGGAACCGTGCCGAGCCACAAATACGCAGAAGCGGTCGGCAATCCGCAGGAAGCCAATCCGGCAGCGAACAGCGTGAGGGAAGTCAGTCTGGAAAACAGGAAGTTGAATTTTTTCATTTTGGCACCGATCTGGTTTAAAATTAGGGCCTTCAATTTATCAGGGGCATTATCATTACCATGTTCTCCATTTTATATCAACTCTACGGCAAGTCAAGAAATTTTGTTCCAATTTTTGAGAAATTTTTGGAATTTTTGAAAATATTTCAGTTTTTTCCTTAATTTTGGTAAAATCATTAAATTCACAGATGGGATCTTTTCCCGAAATCGGAAATTTGGCGGGAAAGATCTCTGAATATTAATTTTTCCTGAATGGCTTGGCTATTTTTTCCAAACGCGGCAGAAGAGCATGATCGCGAGTAAAAACGCGATTTGGAGCAGTACGATCGTGCCTCCGGGCTGTGTTTCGGTCAGGAAGGAAACGTAGAGACCGACGTTCATCGTAATGAGGGAGAAAATGATGGCGAAAAGGAGCGTTTGGCGGTAATTGCGTCCCAGCTGCATCGCGGCGGCGGCCGGAATGACGAGAAGCGAGGAGACGATCAGTGCGCCGACGGTTCGGGCAGCCGCGGAGATGGTGACGGCCGTCAGAAGTGTGAAGAGAAAGTTGACCGCATCGGCAGGAACTCCCGCAAGCCGCGCGGAGGACTCGTCGAATGCGAGGTAGAAAAGCTCGCGGTAAAAGAGGCTGAACAGAAGAAGTACGACGGCGGACAGGATCAGCACGAGACGCAGTTCAAACGGCGTGACGGTGATGAGACTGCCGAAAAGGTAGCTCTGAAAGTTTGCCGCGTGTGTTACGAAACTGGACAGGACGCCCGTCAGCCCGATCCCGAGGGAGAGGATCAGAGCAATGGCCAGGTCGGCGAACTGCGGGTAGCGTTTCCGAAGGAATTCGATCCCGAAAGCGGCAAAAACACAGTAGATCGCGGCACAAAGAGTCGGATTGAATCCGAGAAGCAGTCCGAGCGTTACTCCTGCCAGCGACGTGTGTGCGAGCGTCTCGCCGATCATCGAAAGGCGCTTCAGTACGACCGTCAGCCCGATGCACGGAATGATGACCGCCAGAAGGGTCCCGATGAGGAACGCATTGCGCAAAAAATCGTACTGAAAAATTTCCAGGAATCGATCCATTTTGTAGCCTTCGAAGGAACTGTGAGTTTGAGAAAGGTCCTTGAAATCCCCCCCCGAAAAATCTGGGGGCCAAATCAAAAACCTCGCAGTGCTCTGTTTTTCAGGTACACTGAATTTGGAGCTCGTTCGCCGTCTTCAGCGTGAAGACAGTTTTCAGCGTGAACACAGTCTTCAGCGTGAACACAGTTTTCAGCGTGAACGATGTCTTTGCCCCAAAACAGGAGATGCTTCCTTGATATTATAGCACACTCCGTTCAAAATGCAAGGAGGGCTGCGTGTGTTACCCGAGGCTGGAGAGGACGTCTGCGAGTACTTTCGCCATGCGAGTTTGCCGAGCGCGGACAAATTCCTGCGCCTTCGCGACTTTCGCAAGCGACTCTTCCCGCCGGGTGAGCATCTCCAGAACGGCCGGCATGATACCGGGGATCTCCGCCTCCTCATCCATGTTGAAGAGCCAATCTCCCAGTCCGATGTCGCGCCACATGAACCCTTTCGACGTCTGCTGACGGAATCGGCACACGATCGCCGGAACACCGTTTCCTACGCACATGATCGGCGAGTGCATCTCCAGCCCGAAAAGTCCGGCACTCCGTACGTACGTTGAGATCGCCTCGTCGGTGATCCAGTACCGGTCGCGCCAGACGACACGCTGTTTCACGTCGTCCGGAAGCGGTTCGTAGAGCATCTCGCGCCCCAGTTCGACCTGACTTTTGTCTTCTGGGCAGATCAGGACTTTCAGGCCGGTCTGACGCACCGTTTCGATGACCGCACGGCGGATCGGGCCATTGTCGTGCTCTTTCATGCTTTGAGAGAGTGCCCAGTTCTCGCGGTCCTTTTCGGTCATGGGTCTGCTGCGGATCTTCCAGTACGGCGTAACACGGTACCGCGGGATCACGCAGGCAAATTTCCCGGTCTCCAATCCGTGATCGGCAAGAAACGCCTCCGCGGCCGCGTCGTTTCGCAGATCGCACGCAAACGCGCCGTCCGGTCCAAACTCCATGACGGGCGCATGGACTCCCGCCGCTTTTGCAGTTTCCAGAGAGACCGAGTCGCGGAAAAAAATGAATTTCGCCTGGTCCATGAGCCGGAGCTGTGCCTCATCTCCCCCCGACCACGTGATCCCCCAGATCCCGTACGGTTTCCCGGTCCGAAGAACGGCAGACGCGATGTCCCGGTGCGCCACGAAACTCGCCCCGCTGCCGTGAAGGATGAAGTCGCACTCCTCAAGCGCTCTCCCAAGTTCCGGATCGCTCACCCGCATTCCGTCCGGCGAAACGCGCCCTTTCACGACTTTTTTGAGGAACGGGAACCGTCGGGATTCCATTTTGTGCACTTCCTCTGAATACTCACCGCTCGCCCAAAGCGTGACTTCGGCATCCGGGAAAAAACGCTCTAAAATCGCCAAAACGCCCGGCGTGTGCGCGATGTCCCCGATGTTCACCATCTGCCACGAGGACCGAAGCAGGATCTTCCGCGGCCTCACCCCCTGTGCGTGGACCTGCGGAAAGCAGGGGAGACACGGGGAACTCTGTGAAGACGCAAAGGCGCTAAGTGCTGAAAGTCCGGAAATTTGAAGAAATCGGCGGCGTTTCATGGACGGGAACTCCTAAAATGAATGGAATTAATTGTGGATCGTAAATCTTGAAATGCAAAAGGGCGTCTTGCAGCTGCGTACCGATGCAGCTCTGCGTACCGATGCAGCTCTGCGTACCGATGCAGCTCTGCGTACCGGGCCAGTTGAAAAAGACATGGTATCCGATAGAATAAAAAAACGACCTAAAATTCGATCGGAGAAACCATGTTTTCGACTATTTTACACCATGCTCGAGGGATCCGCAAGTACTCCCACCTGAAAATTTCAATAAAAGAGCCTTTTTATTCTTGTTATTCTTGAATATTTCCAGCATCGTGCCGAGAGGTCAAGTGCCTCGTTTTAACGCGCAGCTTCTGTAAAAATGGGCGATTTATCCCGCGTAAACTGTCCGTATCTCCAGAAATTTTAAAAATTTGGGGAAATTTTGTCTGCATCCCCTTTCCAATTCTTGACATTTCCGCGGAATGGGGTTAAAATAGAAAATGCGTTTTTTTATTCATGAAAGGAAAGGTTTTTCGATCCGCGGTTTGAAAAACTCCGGCCTGTTTCAGGCTCTGGTTTTCAGAGAACATTTACTTTTTGTATGCGGCTCCATTCGTTTCCTTTCCCGTGGGACGCACGATTTGTAAGGGCGCCTGGTCCGCAAACCGCCGCAGCGAAATTTTATTTTCCCAATCAGGAATTCCGACCATGTCCATTAAAGATTCCTCAACATTGATGAAAATTATCGAGAGAAGCAAACTGCTCCAAGTCTCCGAACTGGAACAGGCGCAGGCTCTGAGTGTCCAGCATCCGGACAGTCAGGGATTTCTCAAGGCACTCTACCGCCGAAAAATGATCACGCGCTGGCAGGCGGGACAGCTTCTTGCCGGCAACTCTTCCTTTTTCCTCGGCAAATACAAATTGGTCGAACTGATCGGCGCAGGCGGCATGGGGCGCGTTTTTCGAGCGGAACACACGGCCATGAATCGGAGCGTTGCGCTGAAGATCATTTCCCGTGAGCTGGTTACGGATCCGGATGCGCAGAAGCTGTTTCTGAATGAAGCCCGAGCGATCGCGGCGCTGAATCATCCTAATATCGTGCACGCATACAGTGTGGACAAAGAAGGCGAGCGCTACTATATCGTGATGGAGTACGTGGAAGGTGCCGATCTTGAAAAGATCGTTCAGAAAGACGGTCCCATCGACCAGACGCGAACTGCACGTTTCATGCTTCAGGCAGCCGGAGCGCTCCATCATGCCCATGAACGCGGAATGATCCACTGCGACATCAAGCCGGCGAATCTTTTGATCAATGAAACGGACCAAGTCAAGATCCTCGATATGGGGCTTGCCCGATTCCATTCCAAGTCGGACTCGAAAGGGAAACGAAGTGCGGAGACGCATGACGAAACCGGGAACGACGGCGAGTCGGTGCCGCAGGTCATCGGAACCGTCGACTACATGGCGCCGGAAGTCGCAGAAGAACATGCAAATGCGTCTCCGCTTTCCGACATTTACTCGCTTGGGTGCGTCATGTACTTCCTGCTGACCGGCCAGATCCCGTTTCCTGGAGACACGATCCCGGAACGGATCCTTAAGCATCAGTGCGGTGAACCGAAAGATCCGCGGGAGCTCCAGCCGGAACTTTCGCCGAAATTGTGTGCGGTCTGTCTGAAAATGATGGCGCGTGAGCCCGCAGAACGTTTTCAGAATGGTCAGGAAATTATGGACGCGCTTAGTGAATGGCTCTCTGAAAGTCAGCATGATGATGCGGATGGGTCCTCGCTCTCTCTTGATTTTTCCCATCTCGTTTCGGCAGGAGACTCTCATTCCAGTAAGATCGGTGCGAGCAAAAAGTCCGGTTTTTTCGGCAGATCTTCCAAATTGAAGAAGGGGACGGACGCAGGATCGGAAACTGCAGAGGGAAGCCGCATCGGAAAAGAAAGCTCTCTTTCGAAAATGGCGGCGGAGGAACATTCCGACGCGAATGCCGCTCAAAAAAGTGAACCGCAGAAAGACATTCCCGATTTTGGCATGCTTGGCGAACTGCTCGCCGCGAACGATCCTGCAAACAGTTCTGCGAAAGAAGAGATCGAGCTGCCGGACTTCCTTGGCGGTCTGGCCGGAAATGCTGCGTCTGAAAATGCTGCGTCTGAAAAAGCTGCGTCAGAAAATTTGGCGATTTTCGGGAAATCAGAAAAGAGTGTGGATCCTGAAACTGAAAAAGAAGCAGAAACTTTGGAAAAAGTTCCGTCCAGCCGGCAGACAGAGGAAGTTCCTGCTCCGTCTGGAAAAGACGATGCTGAAAAGTTTTCTTCGGATCCCGACGATCTGCTGAATTTTGAAAATGCAGAAAAAGGCGAGGTTTCCGACGATACCGTCATCGCAAGTGACGAGGAACTGGCAGAAGCCGCCGCTTCAGTCCAAGGGCCGTCATCTGTCGATGGATGCGTGCCGGAAAAATCGGATCCCATTGAGATCTTGCAGTGCGAATTGCAGAAAAACGGTAAGGCGGAAGATGAACTGGACGTCCCAGAAACGTTTTCTCTGGCAGCCTTTGAACCTTCGGAGACGCACTTGAAATTTTCTGCGGAAGATGAAAAGGACGTAAAAGATGAAAAGGACGTAAAAGATGAAAAGGACATAAAAGATGAAAAGAACGTAAAAGATGAAAAGGACATAAAAGATGAAAAGGACGTGAAAGATGAAAAGGACGTGAAAGATGCGTTGGAAAATGACGCAGAGGCTCTAGTACGTCCAGTTTTGAAGAAGCCGCGCCATGCCTGGAAAAATGAAGAAGAAACGACAGCGTCTGCAGCTCCGAAAAAGGTTTCTAAAGTGCGAACCTCGGCAAAAAAGAAGGCCTCTTCAAATCCAGGGATTCCGGCAGCCGTAACCGTTGGACTGGCGAAAGTCAGAGGTTTTGGGGCCTACATAAAGACGGTTTGGAATAAACTTGCGCCGAAACAGAAGCTCCTTTACAGCGGGATCGGAGGCGGAGCGCTGCTGCTTCTGCTCATCGTCCTGCTTCTCATTTTCTGTCTCAGCGGCGGGGATGATCCATCCAAAAATACGCCCGTTTCCGAAAACGAAAGCACTGAAGTCGTTGAGGAAGTTTCAGAAACTAACGATGGCAGTGCAATGGAATCTGGTGAGGCAGGATCTGGTGAGGCAGGTTCTGGTGAGGCAGGATCTGGTGAAGCAGGATCTGGTGAGGCAGGATCTGGTGAAGCGGGATCTGGTGAGGCAGGATCTGGTGAGGCAGGTTCTGGTGAGGCAGGATCTGGTGAGGCAGGATCTGGTGAGGCAGGATCTGGTGAGGCAGGATCTGGTGAGGCAGGATCTGGTGAAGCGGGATCTGGTGAAGCGGAGTCTGGTGAGGCGGAGTCTGGTGAGGCGGAGTCTGGCGAAAAAGACGGTGTGCAGCAGGAAACTGTCGGCGATGCGAACGCGGATGCAGAGAATGCGGCGAGTCCGGAGGCCGCTGCAGATACGGAAACAGAAACGGCGGACACTTCCAAAGATGTTGCGGAGGCTGCCGTCGGAAATGATGCTGAAGAGCCGGTAAACGAGGAGGGAGAAGAGGAAAAAGCAGAAAAAGCAGAAAATGCAGATGAGCCCTCTGACGCAAAAGAGACGGAAGCAGCGTCTGAAAATGAAGAAACGGTAGAAAATGCTGGATCTGACGCAGAAGCGGAGGACGCAGAAACACAAAGAGCGGCTGAAGAAGCGGAAGCCAAGAAGAAGGCTGAAGAAGAAGCGGAAGCCAAGAAGAAGGCTGAAGAAGAAGCGAAAGCCAAGGAAGAGGAAGAGGCACGCAGGAAAGAAGCCGCAGAACCGTTTAAGAATTCTCCGTTTGCCGTTACGCTCCCGGCACCTGATGGAGAAAAGATGGAGCTGACGCAGATCACTCACGCAGGGATGGACGTTTCTGTCTCACTGCTTGGCGGAGACACTGCATTTCCAGTGAGATCGAGCGGTAAGAAACCGGGAACGCAGACGAAATTCTTTGCTCTTTCTGAGGCGGACGGCGACGTTCCGACGTGGGAGATCCGTTATCGAATGCGTGAAGAAGAACATCTTGCAGCCGTTTTGACGCTTGAGGGAAATACACTTCAATTTAAATGGGAAGCCTCGGAAAAGATCCCTCCGAAAGATCTCCCAGTCCTCGGAAACTGTGCGCTGAAACTGACGTGCAATGAGAAAGAGCACGTTCTGGCGCTGCGTCAGGCGGTTGAACTGGAAACACTCGTCCTCGGCGGCAAGACTGGCGGCGCGACACTCAAAAGCGGCAAACTGGACATTCCGTTCCCGTCACTGGAGATGGTTTACGTGGAGATCGTGCGCGTTGGGAAGATCCCGGAAGATTCCAAGATCCTCCAGCTTCCGGAACCGATGAAGGCGACGGAGATCTCCAAACGAAATCCGCTGACGGTGAATTTCAAGTTTGAGGACGCAAACGGAAACGCGCAGGATCCTCTGGTATTCCAGTTTGTCCCGACATTCTCGAATAATTTTGCAGGAACGCTGACTCCGGTCCTTTCCATTCCGGGCGGTTCGCTTATGGCACAGATCGAAATGGCGAAAAATCCGCAGATGGAGATCCAGGTTTCTGACTGGAAAAAGCAGATCTCGGCGATCGAGAAAAAAAATGAAGGCGTCGCCGTCCATGCACGCAGTCCGCAGGACACAGCAAAAGCCGCTCAACTGGAGCTTCAGATCTGGTTCGTGGATGTGCTGAAACAGCTTGACGGGGCAGATTTTGAGTATCGGGTCTACGCAGATCTCGATGGAAACCAGATCGACCTAGTGACCAGCCGTTACGTTTCTCCGGATGAGAAGAAAGCCTCGAAAAAATCGTCACGTTCCTCGAAAGGACGGCGTGCGCAGAATGACAGCGGGGACTCCGGTGATGCGGAACAGGAGGATGGCGGATTCGGCGGATTTGAAGGAATGAGTTTTTGATCCGTCCAGCTTCAGTTTCCCGGTCGGCCGCCAAAACGAAATGGAAGGCGCCCGGGGCGGGAGCGAAAAACAAAAAATTTTAGATCAAACCGATTTTGGAGTTGAGCATGCTGAGAAAAATGAGTTTTCCCTACGTTTCGTTTTTGGCAAGTCTGCTGTTGGTCCTGCTCCTTGACGGGACGCTTTGGGCAGGAGTTTTTGACGGAGTACCCAAATACATTGCGCTTCCCGACTGTACGAAAGAGAGAACTGTGGAACTTTTCCCGCTCGCTTCGGGAGAGAAGTCCGTGACGGTCGAGCTTTTAGGGGGTGAGATCGCCATTCCGCAGAAAGGGAGCAAGAAAAAGAAGAAGGCCGATCCGGATGCTCAGCCTGTGCCGCCGGCGGAATTCTATTCGCTTGAGCCTGGAAAAGCCAAGGATCCGAAACTTGCCGTCTGGAACATCAAATTCAATCAGCGCGGACGCAAGGCGACCTGTGCGACGCTGGCTCTTGACGGAGAGACCGTAAAATTTAAGTGGCGGACGAAAGTTCCTCAGAAATTCCTTCTGCCTGTTGGGAACTGCATGCTGAAGTTGACCTGCGGTGAAGAGAAACATTACGTCGCCCTGCGTGAACCAGTCCAGATGGAATCGATCCTCCTGAATCCCAAAACAGGGAGCGGTTCCATTAAAAGTCAGAAAATGGAGATCCCGTTCCCCTCTTCGGACGCAATGTTTTTGGAGATCCAGAATCTGGGCCAGTACAAACCGGGCGATCCTACCGTCATGTTTCCGCCGGTGACCTGCCTTTCGGACATTTCGCCGCGCGAGCCGCTCCAGATCAAGTTTACGTTTACCGATCCGAACGGAAATGCCGCACAGCTTTTCTATTTTGATGTCTTGGTGACGTACAAAACGAATTTCAGCGCGTCGCTCATTCCGCCGAAAGAGCTGGCTCGTGATTTTGGACAGCTGCTTCAGATCGCGGCAGATCCGCAGTCGGACATTCAAATTACGAACATGAAAAAGAAGATCCAGTCGATCCAAAAGAAACTGGATGAACAGGAGGCCTGGAGACGGAATGCGAAAGATACGCAGGAGATCGCCGTGCTCCAGCAGCAGATCATGTTGATCGAGAAAATGCGTTCCATTCAGGATGCGGACGCAAAAGTACGTCTTTTCATCGACTATGGCGAAGCGCAGGCAGACATCATTCTGACGGAGTCGCTGACGGTCGAGCAGCGCGAAGAAGCGAAGCAGAGTAAAAGAAAGGGCGGAAAGCGCTCTGGAGCGGGAACCGGCGGAGCAGAAGCTGATGAAGAAGAGCCAGACGGCGATGCAGGCGGTTTCGATGGAATGAAATTTTAGCGGGCTGACAATGACGGGGAACTGGGAAATGAAAAATCAATGGTGTACTCGGATCCTGACGGTCGGGATACCGTTCGCGATCTCTGTTATGCTGGGATCCTGTCTGGGAGTGCAGGCGGAGGAACGGTCGGAAAAATTGACTTTGGTCCCGGCGCAGGCGGATCGTGCGGTGTGCCAGCCTGTTTGGCAGACGAAGAGCGTCGAACAGTGGGCGGATGTTTTGGAGGCTGCGATTCCGGAAGACGGCAAGAAGGCGGATGCGCATTCGATACCGTCCATCCGGGAACAGTGGTACGCCGCCTACGCGCTTGGCGAGTACGGTCAAGAGGCGCTTTCTGCCGTCCCGGTCCTTTTGAAGCGTTTTGCGCATGAGGCGGGAAAGGACGACGACGTTCGGGCCTGCATTCTTTACTCTCTCGGAAAAATGCAGGCGGAGGAGGCTTTCCCGGTACTTTGTGAGGCCTTGGAGTCCGACTATCCGCTCATCGTGCGTACTGCGGCACTGGCATTGGGTCGTTTCCCTGAACCTCTTGCTTCTTCAGAGGGCGAGGAGGCCGTGAAGATGATGAGGAGCATACTTCGGGAACGTTCAGAGCTTCAGATCCCTCTTGCGGCCAATTGCGCGGTAACGCTCTGGGCTACTGGCAAAAGGGAGGCGGTTTGTGAGTGGATGGTTTCTGCGCTTACATCGGAGAGGAAGGACGCATTTACTCGGAATTTCGAACTTTACCAGGGGCTCTCTGTCTGTCTGATGATCGCAGAGAGCACGGAAACGGAGGAGCTGCGAAGTTTCTTTGAGCATTGGGCGGCGGATCGTGCCGACGACCGGATACCGGAGCATTCTCTGCCGGGGCTCTTGGCGGATCTTGCTGCGCGCGGGGAGGATGCAGATGTGAAGCTCCTCGCATGTGAGACGTTGGCAAAGCTGGGATCCTGGGCCCTTCCGGCAGTTCGGGAGGCAATGGGAGAGCCGGAGTCGCTGAAGACGCTGGACGGACATTTGCTTTCTGTTTGGGTGCAGCTTAGCGTGGATCATTCAGAAACGCAGGAGCTGCTCTTCCGGATCGTTTTGGACTCGAACGCACCGGAGCGCGTGCGGATCTCAGCGGTCCGCGGTTTGCGGTTTTTGCCGGATGAACAGAAGAAAACGGCGGCGGATCTGTTGGTGAAGCTCCTGAATGACGCGACAGTTTCTGACGTTTTGGCGATGGAAGCGCGGCTGATGCTTGATCGTCTGACGAAGGGATCGGGGACCTGAGTACCGACGGTCCTTTGCGTTTTGCGTGAATCGGCGTTTTGCGTGAATCGGCGTTTTGCGTGAATCGGCGTTTTGCGTGAATCGGCGTTTTGCGTGAGTTGCAGAATGAATGAGATCCTTCCGTTTTTCATTCAGAGTGTTTGATTTTCCTCCTTTTTTCGGATTTCCAGATCCCTGGTGAAGTTTTCCAGATATGGCGCGTCGTTTTTCCAAATCGGGCGGTTTTTCGAGCCTTGAGGTAAAGTGTCTTCTCCTGTTCAGCGTGTTTCTCGTGGGCGTCATGTCTGTGAGTTTCATGCTGTACTGGTACGTCACGGAATCGGTCGTCGAACAGCGCAACCCGGACACTGCCCGTCTTTTGGCGGACCGGGCGCTTTTGATCCGGCATTGGGGGAAACTGGAGTCGAAGAAGGAATTTCTCTGGGTCGTGAATCAGCTGACAGACCGGCTTTCCGAGCAGCAGTACGAGTGGAAAATGGTCTCTCCTCATGCTCCGGAAGAAGAGAAGGACGAATTTGTCCGCAGTATGCTGTTGGAAGCGGAAGCGGATCCGGATGTGCAGCTTTCGGCACGCGGCGTCCTCAACGGAGACAAGTACCTCTACTATCGGCCGGTGTATGCCGAGCAGACCTGTATGGATCTTTGCCACAATGACCTGGATGCAGCACAGCGTTTTGAGCTTGCGGAAGAGTCGCTGCCGCGGGACATTCTTCAGGTCGGCGATCTTATGACGATCCTGTGTGTTCAGATCCCCAATGGCCCAACGCAGTCGGCGATCAACTGGTTTTGGAACGTTCTGCTGACCGTGATGGTCTTGACTGTCATTCTTGGGATCATTGCGTTTTACGTTACGATCCGATACGTCATCGTTCGTCCGCTTCGTCATCTTCGGCAAGTCAGTACCGCGATCTCGCACGGAAACATGGAGGTCCGCGCGGAACTTCACACGGGGGACGAATTTGAATCGCTCGGTCAGGCATTCAATCGGATGCTTCGCGGTCTGATCAATTCACAGAGAGAGCTGCGCCGAGCGAATCAGACCTTGGATCAGAAGATCGAGGAGCTGGGAAGCGTCAACCTTCAGCTTCGCGAGATGAACCGGATCAAGAGCGATTTCCTTGCGACGATGAGCCACGAATTGCGTACGCCGCTCAACAGTATTCTAGGTTTCAGCGAAGTGCTTGCGGACATCAAGTCGCTTGACGAACGGCAAAAGCGCTACGTGCACAATATCCGGAACTCCGGCAAGCTGCTGCTTGGGATGATCAATGACGTTCTGGATCTTGCGAAGATGGAAAGCGGGAGGATGCAGCTCCATCTGACGGACTTTTCTCTTGAGTACATCATTTCGGCGCAGTGCGACATGGTTCGTCCGCTTGCAGAAAAGAAGAGGATCTCCCTTTCATGCGAGGTCCCGAAAGGGCTTCCGCTCATTCATCTGGACCAGAACCGCGTGCAGCAGATCCTGAACAATCTCCTCTCCAATGCCATTAAATTCACTCCTGAGGGCGGAGTCGTGAAAGTGACCGTCATTCCGGAAGGTATGGAAGATAGCGGGGAAACTTTGTCGGAAAACGCATTTTTCAGGATCGAAGTTACCGATACCGGGATCGGTATGACAGAGGAGGACATGAAGAGCATTTTCGAAAAATTCCGCCAAGGTGCGTCTGCGATCGGACAGAATCTCATGACGCGTGAGCATTCCGGTTCCGGACTTGGACTTTCGATCGTTCGGGAGATCTGCCGTCTATTTCATGGCGATATTTCCGTCACGAGTACTCCAGGAGTCGGGTCTACGTTTACCGTAAGACTTCCATGGCGAGGGCGGGAATCTCGAAATGACGTGGAAAATGAGATCCTTTTTTAGATTTTTTTCATAAAATTCATGGAAATTTTACTCTTTTTGTCTGTGCGCCCTTGACATGGATAAAAAATGTGGTATACTACGTGTGCAAGGCTGGAGTGGGGAACTGAAATTGATACCTCCTCTAGTAATGGACCCTGTATCGGTTTATGTGCTTTCATTTCCTATTGATTCTGAAAAATGTTTTTATTGAAACATTAAAATTGGTAAAAGAACTTTTAAGAGCGCATAAAATTTGTTGGTGTTGCGGAGCGCGCCTGAGACTTTTTTGATCCCCTTCTTTTTCATTGGAGTTTCTGACGCAAGCAGTACACCAAACATGAAAAAAGGAATTGGATCATCTTCGTCCACAGGGTTTATCCTGCTTAAAAAATATTCTTTGCTGTCCGGCGCACAGCCAGACGCCTGATTGCAGGTTTCTATATATCGTTCATTGGAAGGACCGTCCTACAGACAGAGAGGACAAACAAAATGATTAGAAAAAAGTTGAATAGTAATGCAGATCCGGAAAATATTTCGGAAACACCGGCAGCCCAGGATGTCGATACATCACGGGGCAATGAAAACGCCGGTTCGTTAGACGAAAATTTCAATGGATTTGCAGATCGAAAAGATGGCGACACTGTCGAGTTTTCCAGCGTGGATTTCCCGCGTAATGGAAATGCTGATTTAGAGGAGTCAGGAACTGCTGATCCCGACAATTCCGCTGCAGGCGGATATGAGGATCGTTCTGGATATTCGAGAATGTCGAATCAGGGCTACTATGCAGACCGTTCGGAATATGGCGAAAGAGGTGCCTATCCAGAACGCTCGTATGGTGACCGCGGTGCTTCTGCGTACGGTGAAACACAGTCGTACGGAGAGCGGTCTGAATATGAAGAACGCGGCTATGGCGATCGTTTCTCCTACGGAAATCGCCAAGGATATGGGCGCTATGGGAATCGCCAGGGGTACGGAAATTACGGCAATCGCCAAAATTACGGAAACTATGGCGACCGACAGAACTACGGAAACTATGGCGACCGACAGAACTACGGAAACTATGACGATCGGCAGAACTACGGAAACTATGGCGACCGACAGAACTACGGAAACTATGGCGACCGACAGAACTACGGCAACTATGGTGATCGGCAGAACTACGGCAACTATGGCGACCGACAGAACTACGGAAACTATGGTGATCGGCAGAACTACGGAAACTATGGCGATCGGCAAGGATATGGAAACTATGGCGATCGGCAGGGATATGGCGGTTACGGCGGCTACGGCAATAATTACCGCTTCAACCGCATGCGTCCACGTATGAATAAAATGCGTACGAGTAATGACCCAATCTTTGCAGCGGATCCATTTAAGACGGAGACAGGCGAGGACCTGCAGGAAATGCCGATTTCCGGGATCCTTGAACTGCATCCGAACGGCTATGGTTTTTTACGAAGTCCGGATGTGATGTATACTCGCCAGCTGATCGATCCTTTCGTTCCTGGAAATATGATCGAAAGCTACGGTCTGCGTGAAGGTGTTTTTTGCACAGGTATTATGACGCCTGGCCGCAAGAATCAGGGACCGCGTCTGAAGGAGATGCTGACGGTCGAGGGAAAAGATCCGGAATCCTTCTTAAAAGTTCCTTCTTTTGATGAATTAACGGCTGTCATTCCGGAAAAGTGGTATAATCTGGAGACGGGAATGGAGCCGCTTACAACACGTGTAATGGACCTTCTAACTCCGTTGGGACGCGGACAGCGTGCCCTGATCGTTGCCCCGCCGCGTACGGGAAAAACGATGCTTCTTCAGCAAATCAGCAATGCGATCGCAACGAATCATCCAGAAGTAAAACTTTTTGTTCTTTTGATCGACGAACGTCCGGAAGAAGTGACAGATATGCAGCGTGCGCTGGACGGTAAAGGAGAGGTCATCGCGAGCAGTTTGGACCGTGATATTGAGAGTCATGTACGTCTTTCTCAGCTTATGATCGAGCGCTGCAAGCGTTTGGCGGAAAATGGACAGCACGTGGTCCTTTTGCTGGATTCGATCACGCGTCTTGCCCGTGCGTTCAACAAATGGGTCGGAAATACTGGCCGAACGATGAGCGGCGGTGTCGACATCAAGGCGATGGACATTCCGAAAAAACTTTTTGCAACTGCCCGTCAGTTTGAAAATATAGAAATCGACGGAGAAGTTCGAGAGGGCGGTTCGCTGACGATCATCGGAACGGCTCTCATCGAGACGGGAAGCCGGATGGATGAACTCATTTTCCAGGAATTCAAAGGGACTGGAAACATGGAGCTTGTTCTGGACCGCAAACTGGCCGATCGGCGTATTTGGCCCGCGATGGACGTCAGTATGTCTGGAACGCGCCGTGAAGAGAAACTTCTGAATCCGGAAGTTCTTCATGCGGTCACGCTTCTGCGCAGAACACTTGCGACGATGAATCCGATCGATGCGATGGAGCAGTTGACGCAAAAACTGATGAAATATAAATCGAATGCCGAGTTCCTAACTAGGATCCTCCAGGTGCGCGAGTAATTTCCAAACAGGCCCGCCGCAAAAAGGAATGCGGCGGGCTTTTCTTTTTCAGAGGTTCATCATGTTTGATTTAAAGGATCCGCGTTACTCGCGCATTCTTCAGTTTGTCGGCGAGGACGGCATGCAGAAACTTCATGATTCACGCGTGTTGGTCGTGGGACTTGGAGCTGTTGGAAGCTATGCCGTGGAAGGTCTTGCACGTGCAGGCATCGGGCATCTTCGGCTCGCAGATTTTGATGTGATCCAGCCGTCAAACATCAATCGGCAGCTTTACGCACTTGAAAGTACGCTTAGCAGACCAAAGTGTGAAGTTGCGCGTGAGCGTGTGCTGGACATAAACCCGGATTGCAAGGTCGAGGCACTTCGTCTTTTTGTGCACGCGGACACGATGGAAGAGCTTTTTCGCGATTTTCGTCCGGATTTTGTAGTCGACGCCATTGACGCTCTGGGACCAAAAGTCGAGTTGATGGGGCATCTTCAGCGTGAAAAGATCCCATTTGTGTCGAGCATGGGCGCGGCATTGCGTACGGACCCGACGCAGGTACGGATCGGACGGCTTCGGAACGTGACGGGGGACCCGCTGGCGCGGATGGTAAAGAAGTACTTTCGGAATCGCGGATTCAACATGAATTGCGTCTGCGTTTACTCCACAGAAGACATTTCGGCCGTACGGCGGAAGTGTCTTGGAGCGCCGGAGCCTTCGACGCTTGAAGAGGCGCGCAGAGGGCGTGAACGGCACGTTCTGGGGAGTTTGCCGACCATCACGGGCATTTTTGGACTTGCGATCGCGAATCATGTCATTCAACAGATCGTGGATCCGCCTCTTCCGCCGCAGGCAAAACCGAAACGGATGCGCTATTCGGGCAAAGAGCCGGGAACGCTCGGCGAGCCTTGATGTGCATCGTTTCGGTACTCCTTGTATTCTTCCGCGAATCCAGTATAATAAAAAGAGAGCGTGCGAAAAGAGGAACGCCGAGACGTACGTTTCGCACAGGATCCCAGAACCTTTCATTTTTTCATTCCCTCAGGACAGATAGACTTATGCCGCGCCAGACCCTTTTATCTCCGGATCACGGAGACGATTTCGAGCCACGTTCTGCGAGTTTCACCGAGGACGATATTCCGATGCGTCTGAATATTCCGGCCCAAAGCGGTCCGGAGGGACACATTCCGGACGATGACGGGGCACTCCGTCCAAAGCGGATCAACGAAATGATCGGTCAGCGCGATGTTTACGAGCGCATCCTCATTGCCATCGATGCGACCAAAAAACGCAGTGAACCACTGGGGCATATTCTCTTTGACGGACCGCCGGGTCTCGGAAAGACGACGTTTTCGACGTGCATTCCGCACGAACTCGGCGTTTCGTGCCAGATCGCGAGCGGCGCGACGCTCAAGGCTCCCAAAGACCTGATCCCCTACCTGACGAATGCCGAGGAACGTTCAGTTCTCTTCATCGATGAGATCCATCGAATGCAGAAGGCGGTCGAAGAGTTTCTTTATCCGGCGATGGAAGATTTCCGGATCGACCTAGTCATTGGCGAGGGAAGCGGCGCACGAACCATCAATATGAATCTCAAGCCGTTTACGGTCATCGGCGCTACGACGCGCGCAGGACTCCTTTCCGCTCCGCTGCGCGACCGGTTCCAGATGCGCGAGCATCTCGATTTTTATCCAGATGCTGATCTGGCGCGGATCATCGAGCGGAATGCGGAGAAACTGAAGGTCTCCATTGCCCCGGAAGCTGCGAGCGAGATCGCACGCCGAAGTCGCGGAACTCCGCGAATCGCGAACAACCGTCTGCGCTGGGTCCGTGACTATGCGGTAAGCCGTGCGGACGGAAACGTGACGCTGGAGGTCGCGTGCCGAGCCATGGCAATGCAGGAGATCGACACACTGGGGCTGGACCGGCAGGACCGAAAGTACTTAGACGTCATCCTGCGCGTCTTCGACGGCGGCCCGGCCGGTGTGGAGGCGGTGGCGCACACGATGAATGTCGCACCGGACACGCTGGTCGATGAAGTCGAGCCGTTCCTTCTTCGCAGCGAGCTGATCGTTCGCTCTCCTCGAGGCCGAATGCTGACGGAAAAGGCTCTTCGTCACCTTGGGGTCTGTGATTTCGAGCTGTCAGCGCAGACTTCGAGAAAAAAACGAAAGGCCAAAACTTCCTGAAGACATTCGGAGCCGCGTTGATCTTCAACACGAAAAGCATGGGAAGTGTATCTAGCTGTGCTTGTTTTGGGGGTGTTTTCCTTTGGAATCTGCTGAAGAGTGCAAGGAGTACCGGACTTTCTTTTTCCAGGCATATCCTGGCCGCAGATTTTCTTTTTACTTCAAAACAAGCAATGGTAAAATTTTGTAAAACTCCCCAAAATTGCCTCCCTGCAAAGTTCCTTGACAATATATTTTCTCTATGTTATAATATGTTTACAGTTGCGGCAGCTTTTGTTTGAAAACGAGGTTTTTAGAGGCTGCCGAACATGATTCGCAAAGGAGAGATCACATGAATCCATATTTTGCAATAATACTGGCCCTGCTCCTTTCCTGGACGGCAAGCCAGACCACGGTTTGCGCTCAAAACAGTCCGATGCCGGCGCACGAAGACAAGATCCATCTTTTTTCTCTGGAAGATGTTCGCATTACCGATGGTCAATTTCTGCAAATACAGGAACTGGATCACGAATACCTCCTCACCTTGGATCCGGACCGGCTTTTATCGTGGTTTCGCCGGGAAGCAGGTTTGATGCAGAAACAGGAACCGTATCCGTTCTGGGAATCTGAAGAAGCGTATCTTGGCTGGCCGCTGGCGGGGCATATCCTCGGATTCTATATGTCGTCCATGTCCATGATGTATCAGTCGACCGGCGACGCGCGTATTCTCGAACGTCTGACTTACGTTCTAGACGAACTGAAAATCTGTCAGGACGCCAATGGGAACGGTTATCTGCTGCCAACGCTCAAGGGGAAAGAACTTTTCAAACAGGTTCACGACGGCGCCTTCACAACCAACACATGGGCGGTCATCGTTTCAATTGACGGGAAAGAAAAAACCACCTGGGAAC
>SUVI01000075.1 GCA_015062085.1 Planctomycetaceae bacterium | reverse complement strand
GGACGCTCACCGAAACCGAAAAAGTCGTTGACGTTGACCCGAACCGCCAGTACACCGCGACGGTCAAGGCGCTCGGAAACGGCGATAATATCAAGGATTCTGCCGAAGATTCCTGCGATTTCGAGACGCAGAAGATCGCGATGGGAGCCATCGATCTGAACGCGGAATTCGACGGATCGAACGATTCCATCAACCTGAATTGGAATGCCGTGGAAGGTGCCGCCAGCTACACGCTGAAGTACCAGAAGGCCGGCGAAGAAGGCTGGACGACGGTGGAACTCGGTGCGGACGTAACGTCCTGGACGCTGACCAAAGCGGACCTGGAATACAAAACGACGTACAATTTCGAGATCATCGCGAACGCCTTAGCCGACTACACCGGCACTCCGACCGACACCGCAACGGTTGAAGTTCCTGCCCAGATCGAAATGACGGCCGTCATTCTGCGCAATCCGAGCGCTGCGGGCACCGACACGATCCCGGCCACGGAAAAATGGGTCGATGAATGGACGAACGTTTTCGTCGAAGTCTGGGTGGAAGACACTTCCGCTCTGGTCGAAGGCCGCGTCGTTGAGTTCACTCTGACGATCGACCCGATGTACACCGTGACTCTGGTGGATAATTGCGACGGGATCACGCTCGAAGAACAGAATGACGGTGCCTGGAAAGTCACTGTCACGAGCAGCGAGGCGATCGAAAGTCCCGCACGTCTGGCCTGCTTCAAGCTGACAGTCAACACGAAGAACGGCGTTGACTGGGTGGCCCAGGAGAACACCGAAGCCTTCAAATTCAAGGGCAATGCGATCGAAACGACGGTCTATGCAGTGCCTGGCGACTTGAACGACGACGGCGAGATCGCGATCAAAGACCGGTTCAATGGCGACAACGAACTCTTTGACAATGAACTCGGCAAAGAGTACAGCTGGGCAGACTTCGACCATGACGGCGACGTGGATCTCTACGACCGTCAGTGGATGATCGACAATAACCAGGGTAAAGTCTGGTACGATGCGGTCATCAAGTACACGGATGATGCCAAAGAAATCGGTCCGTTCATGAAGTCCCCGGTCGCTGGTGCGGAAGCTGGTCTGAATCCGACGTCGGGCGTGAAGACCGTCCTTCAGGAAATGCCGGAAGCCCGCGTTTTCGAGATCGCCGCTGACGATCGCGAAGAAGTGACGGTAAAACCGCTGGCAGTCGACGAAGCCGATCCGATCCCGGTCGTGAAAGACATTAACACGCTGACCGACAACGGGAAAGTGAAGGAAGAGACCTTCATTGCGGAAGAGGGCGAACAGGCGAAGAGCACCGAAACGAAAGTTTTGGACCTCCTCTTCGGCGCGGACGTTGATTTTTTCGCGTAAAACAGTCGCCGCGATTTGGCTCTGAGGTGGAATTACCGGACACCTCAGAGGCTCCGACTGTTCCTAGAAAATCGGTAAATACGATCCGTCGATGCTCCTATTGAGAGCGCAGATGATCTGAACTGAAAAAACACTCCTGTTTGCGCGGGAGTGTTTTTTTTAGACTCTTCCGGCAAGTACGTACCAAACCAGATCCGATCTCACCACAGACAGCACAGAAGGACCCACAGAAACACACTGAAAAAAGGGAGAGATCCCCGACACAAAATTCCCGAAAAATACAAAAAACCAAAATAAAAATTTTAAATATTTTAAAAAATTTTAAAATACGCGTGCGGTCGGTTTTCCGTATTTTTCGCGTTAAGATCCGTGTTTTTCTGTGAACTTTCTGTGGACTCCGTGGTAGAATTGGTATTCAGCTGCCGGATGAACCTTTTTTTATGGGGCGGCAGCTTTCTGAGTTTGTTTTTTGCGGATTGGACGGATAATAACACGGAAGATTTCAAAAAAAGAGAAAATTCTGAAAAAATTTTCAGAAATTTGATTGACTGGGAATTTTTATGGTGTAAAATAGGTAAGTTGAATTTCACTTTGTGAGGGAATGTTGCCGTTTGGGGATACGTTTGTCTCGATAAAGACCGTGAACTTAAATTTTCCTGAAAAATCATGAAAAGATCAGTCAAAAAAATCAAAACCGCGGCTGCCGGCAGCGCGCTGGCACTCCTTCTGGTTTCCTCAGGGTCCCTGCCTCTTTGGGCCGCGGACGCCGTGTACGACCAGAACACCACGACGAACCTCAACGCGGACGGTTATGGAAGCAGCATAAAAGTCGGCTGCAATGAAACCGGGACCATGACTGTTTCGGCAGGCACGGTGAACATCAAAAATTCCAACGCTTCCTCAGCTTCCTACGGAAGCCTGAGTCTGGGAACGAATATCTCCGAAGCAGCGAACACCAAAGCTGACGGAACGCTCAATATTTCCGGCGGTACATTGCAGGTCGACGGACGTATCCTCATCGCCGCCAACGCAAGGCCCAACAAATCGATCACGGCAAACGCGACGCTGAATCTTTCCGGCGGAACGCTTTCCCTCGGCGTTCCCGGCAAGTACACAACGTCCGGCGACCCGGCGTGCGGCGTGCTCTGGTTCGGAAACGGCACGGCGACGCTCAATCTGAACGGCGGTACGCTTCAGTACTATGGAATGTTGGGACACAACGATGGAAAATACACCGTGAATCTCAACGGCACGACCATCAAGCCGGTCGCGAACAACGATTCCAATTTCTTTCTAAACAGTGCCAATGCATCGTACGTCATCAAGTCCGGCGGAGCCAAATTCGATACGAACGGCTTCAACGTCACCATCGCGCAGCCGCTCACTGGAACCGGAAAACTGGAAAAATGGGGCGCGGGAACGCTGACGCTCTCTGGAGACAGTACCTACTCCGGCGACTGGACGGCTATCTCCGGCGGAACGTTCAAACTTACCGGCTCGCTCAACGGGACGAAGTTCCGCGTCTACAACGCGGACGCCATCATTGACGCTCCCGGCAAAACCTCGACTTTCCATGCGGATTCCTGGAACAATTCCTTCCAGCTCGGGACGATGGCGAACAATACCGTCAGTTCGCTGACCATTAAGGCGGGGACCGTGAACGTGACGAATACCAACGGCGGGACCAATGGAAGTGTCGTGCTTTCGTCCTGGAGCGGCGCGAACAGTACGCTCACGGTCGACGGCGGAACGCTGCACGTGGACGGCCGCATCATCACCTCGCCGAATAATACGAATACCAAAACGACCATAAATCTGGAAAGCGGCACGATCGATCTCGGTGTCGCGGGAAAATATACGACGGACGGTGACCCGGGCTGCGGCATCATCTGGCTTGGAGAAGGGACTTCGACGTTCAATCTTGACGGCGGAACGCTCAATATGTACGCGGTCAAAATGACCGGAGGAAGCACTCAGGGCACGACCTTCAACCTGAACGGCACGGAGATCTGCGCGGTCGCCGACATGACCACGACCAGCGCGCAGTATGGTTTCCTCCTCAAGAAGGATAAAGTCGTCTACAGCGTAAAGGAAGGCGGCGCGAAGTTCAACACGAAGGATTTCGACGTCCTCATCGCTCCGAACCTCGACGGCTCGGCAAATGACGGCGGGTTGACCAAGTTGGGGACCGGGACGCTCACTCTTTCCGGTGAAAATACGTGGAACGGTCCGACGAACGTGACGGCCGGCACACTGAAACTCGGCGTGGACAAAGCGTTGAGCGCGAATTCCTCCGCCATCGCCGTCGCCGACGGAGCCAGCCTCGACCTCGCGGGCACGAATCCGACCGTGAATGCCGCGGCAGTTTCCGGAAACATCAGGAACTCGGCCTCCGGTACCTCAACACTGACGCTGAACGCGCCGGTCAAGTTCAGCGCGTCCACCGGAACCGGCGTGAACGTGAAGGCCAATCAGAAATTCACCCCCGTCAACGCTCAGATCGACGGTACGCTGGAGATCGTCGGAGACCTGAATTGGGATTTCAGCCTCCTGAACACAGAAACAGCGAACCTGACGGCGGATGAGATCGTCTGGACTGCGGATGCGGATATGTCGGCCGAGAATTTCTCTCTTGAGAATGTTGCGGACTACGACCTCGTGAAGCTCGTGGAGCTGGAAGAGGCTCCGAGTTCCGAATTCACGGCAGCACTGGGCGAGTTCCTGCTTGAGATCTCCGACGAAATGCTTTCTCTTGGACAGGACGGTAACTCGTTTTTCGCCGTCTATGGCGTGCCGTCCATTCCGTCTGAACCGGGATCCGGAGTTCCGGAGCCGTCTGCGTGGATCCTTCTCGTACTCGGAGCGATGGGGATCGCGTATGGAAAGCGTTCCGGAAAAAATGCAAAAAACGGACTTTGATCTTGAGTCAAACGTCCAGAAAGTGAAAAACGCCCGGTCTGCCAAGTGGAAGGCCGAGCGTTTATGTGTCTGTGCAGAACGTTTCGGAAACGAACAGACCGAATTTTTCTAAAGGATCCACGGTTCCCGGCTCGCGCGGATACGGAGCCGGTCGGCTTCCGGGTCGTTGATGAACGTTTCCGTTTTCGGGTCAAAATTCAGTTCGCGTCCCAGGAACCAGCTCAAAGCCGAGACGTGGCACGCAATGTGCGAGGAACGGATGACGTCCGCGTTGCAGACCGGCTGCTTTCGGCTTTTCACGCAATTCAGAAAATCGCGGACGTGATCGCGCGGATCCGTCCCTTCAATATCGCTGTAAACGGGCTGAAGTGCGTCGTTCGAGAGAAGCATTTTCCCGCTGTCACCGGTCTCGACCCAGCCATCCGTACCTTCAAAGCGCACGGGGCACGTTCCGAGTCCGAGCCAGCCGTCCGGCCGCATGACGAGCTTGACGCCGTTTTCGTACAGTGCGAACATTCGGTTTCCCTCCGCCCAGTACTTCACCGGGACGGTGCCGTCCATTCCCAGTGCCCACTGGCAAAGATCCACGGTATGCGCTCCCCAATCGAGGTGGCGGAACCCTGAATCAAAATCATACTGACCGCGCCACTGGGACCAATGGTGCTTTCCGATTCCGGCGTACGCTTCGTTGAACGGACGCCAAGGGGCGGGACCTAGCCAGAGATCCCAGTCGAATTCCTCCCGATCCGGCAGAGGCTGCTCGGGGAGCCATTTTGCAGTGTGCTCGAGGTAGTAGATCGAGGCGTGTACCGTATGGAGCGTTCCGAGTTTTCCTGTTCGTGCCAGTTCGCACGCGCTGCGGAAATTACGGACGTTTCGACGCTGCGTCCCTCCTTGAAAAACCGTTCCGTAGAGCTTCATCGTTTCGGCAAGTTTCCGGCAAAGATCGATCGAAATGGCGCACGGTTTCTCACTGTAGACGTCTTTTCCGGCCCGCGCGGCATAAATGGAGGCGTGCGCATGCCATCGGTCCCCGGTCGCGATGAGGACCGCGTCAATGTCTGAACGTTCCAGCAGTTCGCGAAAATCGCGGTACATCGCGACGTCAGAAGTTCCCTGCGCTTCTTCTGCCTGTGCTTTGACTTTGATCCTGCGTGTGCGCGCGACGTCGGCGATCGCCGTAAAACGAACATCCGGCTGATTTAGAAAGAAACTCAGATCGTATCCGCCGCGGTGATTGATCCCGATCCCTCCGAGCAGGATCTTTTCACTTGCCGGTACGTTTCCGTCCAGCCCCAAAACCGCAGCGGGAATGGGGGTCGGAAGGGCAAGAGGACCGAGTGTGAGTGCAGAGAGCGCGAAAGTACTCTTTTTCAAAAAGGAACGGCGGGAATGGGGAAAACGGTAGGGGCGGCTGGATCTTTTCATAAAAGACTTCCTGGAGGTAAAAAAAGGGGCCTTCTGGTAACTGTGTACCGGTTTACGTCGTGATTTTACGGCTAAAACGTGTTTATTTTATCCTGCGTCAAAAAATCTCCTCAAGGAGCTTCAGTACGTCTTTTTCATTCAGTATTTTGGGGTTTCCGTTCATGCTGTTTCCTTTGGAATCGGCTGCGATCGCTGCAAGCTGTTCCCAACGGACTCCGACTTCGGAAAGACGCCGCGGGATCTGGAGCGAGTTCGTCAGGACGTTCACCTCGTAAATGAGTTTTTCCACGGCGGAATCTTCATTCGAGAAGAAAACTTTGGGAAACAGCGCCGCCGCGAGCATCTGGAGGCGTTCCCTGCAGACGTCTGCGTTGAGGCGCAGTGCGTGGGAGAGGAGGAGCGCACATGCTTTTCCGTGCGGGAGCTGCGCATGAGTTCCGAGTGCCGGTGCGATACCGTGAGCAAGGCCGAGACCGGAATTTGCGAGACAAACGCCGGAAAGAAAGGCGGCGTGCGCCATTTTTTCGCGGGCTTCGCGATTTTCCGGGTCGCGGAATGCCGTTCCCAGTGCGTGGAATCCGAGACTCAGTCCCTGAAGTGCGAGCGCCTGCGGGATCGGCGCGGCTTTGCGGGAAAGGAAACTCTCGAAAAGCTGCGTCAGTGCATCCATTCCGCTGCATGCTGTGACTTCCGGGGAGTTAAAGACCGTCCATTGCGGGTCGATGAGGACCGCCCGGGCGAAAAGACGCACGTCGCGGAGACTTTTTTTGAACGGCGGGTCGAAAGATGCGATGACTGCGTTTTTCGTCGCTTCTGCACCGGAACCTGCAGTCGTTGGCAGGAAAACGGTCGGGATGGGATCTTTTTCGAGTTTCAGCCCGATCCCGACACCTTCGAGGAAATTTTGGACAGACGGGCCGGACGGTGCGGCATTCTTCTCCGCGAGTTCCCAGTTCGGGACCATCGCCGCGACTGCTTTCGCCAGATCGATCGCCGATCCGCCGCCGATACCGAGAAAAACGTCTCCGTTTTCGGCTGAAACGCCCATCCGAAATTTCAATTCTGCCAGCCGATCCACGTCCTGAACGGTCGGTTCACCCATCTGGAGAGCCGTTTCTGCGAGTTCCAGACCGGCGTTTTGGAGAAGATCGAGCAGAGCGGCAAATCTAGGAGCGTTGAAGAGCGTCCGAGATCCGCAAAAAATGTGAACTCTGCGACCTAGCGGGCGGATCAGCTCTGGGAGTTCCTTCGTTCGTCCCCAGCCGAAGACGATGCGGCCGGGCATTGAAAAATCGTATTGGCTCTGGATCATTTTTTTCTCCGATCTTCTCTTTTTTTCGGGCCTTTTTTCAGAACGGCAGTCTGGAAGACTGTTTGACGCGGGACCGTGAACTATTTTGCGCGAAGCGCGTCTTCCGTCAGCCCGATCTTCTGCCAGGGTATCTGACGGAATCCGGTCTTTAGTGCCGGGGAATCGGCTTTCAGCGTGAAGTTTCCATTTTCCCAGTCCTCGATCATGGGGTCTTCATCGATCAGATTGTTCTCGATCGTGTTGAACTCCTTCGCGCCGGCCCAGATGGAAGTTCCTTTCCACTGTCCCGACTGATTGTCTCCGAAATTGCCGCCGACGCACACATTATTCGCGACGATGTTTCCGACGGGCGTGCCGGGGTGATTTTCCAAAATCGTGTTGAGTTTCGGGTAGCGCGAGGCGTACGGTTCCTCATGGATCGCGATGCCGAGATGCTTTCCGGTCTCTTTCAGCGTTTTGATCCAGTCTTCCGTGAAGTATTTCTGCCAGCCGAGACCGCGGGCATCCAAGTGTACGCACGGCTGGCAATTGATGAAGATATTGTTCACGATCCGGCAATCGCGCCCTCCGCCGATCATCGTTGCGCGGGTCACGTTTACGAAAATGTTTCCGAACATTTCTGCCGAGGAGAACTGGTCGTCAAGGTAGATCCCGACGCATCCGCGATTTTGGAAACCCTGAATGTCGTGGAGGTAATTGAACCGCAGCACGTTTCCACGCATGGACCAGTTCCGTCCGGTGTAGATCGCTCCGGCGTCGTTGGACTCGAAACAGACGTTGAAGATCTCGTTGAACTCGATCAGGTTTTCGTTTCCGCTGAATCCCATCCCCATGTGCGGCGCATCGTAGATCTTATTGTGCGACGCGGTATTTCCGACGCCGTGGATGGAAATTCCGGGAGCGTAAACTCTCTGGATCCGTGCGTAATCGCGGACCTCGCAGTTCGAGACGAGATTTCCGGACGGCGTAAGCGTTTTTCTGTCCCCGCCGCTCATGTTGATGCCGCTCTTTCCGAGGTTGAAGAGAAGGCATCCGTAGACGGTCTGCTCCATTCCTTCTGCGCTGATTCCCGTCCCGCTGCAGTTCCGAATGGTGAGTCCGACGGCCAAGTCATTCGTCCCGTGCATGGAAAGTGCGGTCGCTCGGCAAAATTCCAGCGTGAAGTTCTGGAACGTGACCCAGTCCGATTTGATTTTGACGGCGGAGTCAAGTACCGAGACGGCCAATGTGTCTTTTTTCACTTCTGCAGGCGGGTAGAAGTAGAGGATGCCCGTCTCGCGGTCTACGTAATATTCGCCGGGCTGGTCGATCTCGCAGAGAAGGTTGAATCCGTAGAACCATTGATTTTTGCGGTAGCCGTAGTGATGGTACGGCGGTTTGACTTTCAGAGTTTTCGTCTCCGCGTCGATCTCGGCGACCGGATGGCGTTCTTCTGCCCAGTCCCAGAACCAGTAGCCGTGGACCCAGGGATCTTTTTCGGTGCGCCAGGCGAGTATCCGTTCATCGTCGAACTTGAAATTACCGACTTTGTCGCCGATCGTGCCGCGGACGTTGACCTCTTCATTTACGTCAACGCTCACGATCTTCACAAAATCCGCGTTCGGGTAGCGGGAAAGCGTCATCGGCTGACCGTTGAAGAAAAGCTCGATCCCTCCCCCCTTTGGCGATCCGTAATTTTCGACGCCGGCAGCTTTCAGATCCACCTGCACGATCTCGCCGCGGACCGATTCCGGAAGCTGTGCAAGAATGGCAGGATCGGTCACTTTGGTCCAGGAATTCAGGTACTTTCCGGCACTCAGACGCACAGTCTCGCCGGGGTGGGCTTTCCACGTGATCCGGGCATTTTCGCGTCCGGAATCTTGTGCGTCCAGCGTGAACGTCTGCGTCAGCTCGTAAAGTCCGCCTCGGACGATGACGCAGTAGGGACGCGGAGTTTCTGAAAATGCAGACCGCACGGCAGACCGCGCTTTTTCCAGCGTCGCAAATGGTCCGTCTGTTCCGTCGGCGTTCGGGGCGGCGAGCGTTCCGCTCCAGGCGTCGTTTCCGTTTTTCGCAACGAAAAAATCGCCTTTTTTCTCAACTCGCGCATCCTCGACGGCCGCATTCTGGCCAAGAACGCAGACGGAGTCGAAAACGCTGACTGCGGTGAAAACGCAGAAAAATACGATGTTCAGGCAGGATAAAATTCTCATTGGGCGGGTCCTTTTCCGGATTTTTTCTTGGGGAGGCAGGGTGTGTGTTCTTTTCTTCTCTCTCCATTATACGAAATTTGCGGGAAAAAACAAGCCGTCTGAATGGGCAGAGTCAAAAAAAGCTCTTGAAATGTTTTGAAAAAAATGAAAATGCAGAGTTCCAGTCTTGACATGCTTCTAAACCATAGATAAAATGGGAGAGAATTGACGTTTTAGAGAAAAAGGAGAACTTTATGCCGCCCACAGCATCCGTCGCGCTCATTACGTTCAACGGTGCAAAATATCTTCAGGAGCAGTTGGACTCTCTGGCAAAACAGACGGTCCTGCCGGATGAACTGGTCGTTTGTGATGATGGTTCGACCGATGCGACGATGGAGATCCTGCATCGTTTTGCGGAAACGGCACCTTTTCCAGTTCGTATTTTTCAGAACGAAAAAAATCTTGGCTTTGTGGGAAATTTTCGGAAGACATTTTTCCTTTGCGAGAAGGAAGTGACTTTTTTCTGTGACCAGGACGACATCTGGCTTCCAGAAAAGATGGAAAAAATGCTTTCTGTTTTTGAGCGGGAACCGGAAGTCGATCTTGTATTGAGCTACGATCACCGGGTCGACGCGTTCGGAAAACGGATCCCGTTTGGCTGTCATGAAAGCCATTTAACGCGGCATCTTGAAAAGGAGAACAGTTTCCGCACTCTTTTTAAACGGCGTCGGTGGGGCTGGGCTGCGCACAATATGGCCTGCCGAACATTTCAGCGGGAGGTCCTGTTTCGCAGAGAAGAGTTTCTCCCGGTCGTTTTCGACGGATATATTTACATGATGCTTGGATTTTTGAGTCAGGTACGTGTCGTGCCGGAGGTGTGTATGTATTTTCGGCGTCATGGCGAGAATGCGACGACACGTTCCGGGAAAGTACGGAATCCGCTGCGGAGGCTTTGGAATTCGATCTGCCGTCACTCCGACATTCGGCACATTTTGCCTGCGCTGCGGTTTTGGCAGGATCTAGTCGAAAATCTTTCGGATCATGAAGCCGTTTTGGAGAGACCGGAGTTTCTTTTGGTGCGAAAAATGCAGATGCACCTTAAAAGTCGCGTCCGGATACACGAGTCGTTCTGGCTGCGTTTGCCTCTGTGGATAGCGGAGCTCTTCAGCGGGCGTTACTTGGTCTGCTCGAACAAACCGATCCGGGATATGGTGTCGGATCTTTTCGCTTTTCCGCAAAAATGCGTTTGAGATGAAAAAAGAGGGTGTGCATGGAACGTGAAAAAACGCTGATCTGCTGCGTCATCAATCTGGACCGAAGTCCGGAACGCTGGGAGAAGATCCAAACGAATTTTTCGCAGATACCGCTGACGGTGCGCCGGATACCGGGGATCGAAGTCCGTTCGCTGGAGGAGCCGATGCCGATCCGTTTTTTTCCGCTCTCGTTTGCCTTGCATGCGGGGAGAGGGGCTGTACCTGGCGAGATCGGGTGCTATGCGAGCCACATGAAGGCGATGGAGGAATTCCTGGCGACGGATCATGATTTCTGTCTCATTTGTGAAGATGATGTCGTACCGAGTGCCGACCTAATGAATGTGCTGTGCGAGTGTCTGAATGTATCCGGCTGGGATCTGCTTCGGGCGGCAAAATGCCGGGAAAAGGGGTTTCATGTGTGGAGAAAATTGCCGTGCGGAACTGCGATCGGAACGAACGTGACGGGGTTTGCGTATGCCGCGGCGTATGTCGTTTCGCGAAAAGGCGCGGAATCGCTCCTGAAAAACCTGATGCCGATGCGGCTTCCTTACGATCTGGCGCTGCATCGCGGGTGGCTGAATGTGCGCGAAGCGAGTCTGATGCCGTGTCCGATCTCTCTGGATCCTATGAGTGAGGTTTCTGAGATCGGAACGAAACGGAAGATCAGATCTCCGCTGCTGGGGATCGCCCGTAATGTTTTGCAGGTCGGAATGCGGATCCGGCGATACGCTGTCCAGACGCTTCGGATCCTGCAGAGACGGCGTTCCAAAAACGGGACGTAACGTGTTTCATTGGCGTTTTTTCGGGAGCTCCGGACGCTTTCCGAGCCAGAGTTTCCCAAGCCACGCGCCTTTCTGGTCAAACAGCCAGGCGTAGAAGATCTTTAATTTCAGAGGGAGACGAAAATCCCCAGGAGCTTTCAGAAATCGCAGATCTTCAAACGTTAATGCGCGGCGGAGCATCTGGAGGCATTCCGCTTTCTGTTCTGGGGCGGCAAGTTTCCGGAATGTGTGCGAAAAGATTTTCAGTTTCCGAAAAATGAGTTCTTGCCGGATCCGTTCCGGAAGTGCCAGTTTTTCCGTATCCTGCAGGATCGCCGTCCAAACCGGGATCATGTGCAGATGGACATTTGTCTGTTGGGGAAAATTTTGGTTCCACCACCCCTTTTCCGAGAGACCTACACCGCGGCGATAGTGGTAAAGTACGGCTTCTGAATGCACGATACGACGGGCGTGGAGTGCTGCGAGCATGCTGAAATAGTTATCCTCCCAGAGGTACCCTTCCAAAAAGCGCAGCGCGTGATCCTCCAGAAAGGAACGCCGAAAAAGACGCGTCCAGACCGTTAGTGCGAGCATTTCGGCGGAAACGAACCGGTCGTGCAGTTCCGTGAAGACGCGCGTTTCTTTTAGATTTTTCTTCCATGGTCGCGTTTTCTGACCGTATTCTTCAAAAAAGTTGAACTGGACGAGTTCCGCATCGTGTTCGAGGGCCAGTCTGTAGGCCGTTTCGCACATTTCAGGCTCGCACCAGTCGTCGGCGTCCATGAATGCAATGTACTCTCCGCGTGCGGCATCGAGACCGCGATTCCGTGCTGCGGAGGGACCGGGACCTGCGTTTTCCTGGTGGATCACCTTGATCCGTGAGTCGCGGGCTGCGTACTGAGCCAGAATTTCCGCGGAGCGGTCGGTGGAGCCATCGTTGATACAAAGGATCTCTATCTCGCGCAGCGTCTGACTCGCCGCGGAGTCAAGACACTGTGCAAGGTACTTTTCTGCATTAAAAATCGGAATGATGAGGGATACTTTCGGATCCATGGCGACTGGAAACGGGAACGGATCGGGAAAAACACAAATGCGGATACCTTCTTTAAATATCGAAATTTTCCCGCATGAAAATTACCATTTTCGGAATTTTTTGCCGTTTTACGGCTCTTGCGCGAGCGTGACGCGTCACTGACCCGTCAAGTCCTGATACCGTTTCATCAATTCCGCGACGCAGGTGCTTTCGGTCATCGTTTTGACGTCGAAGCCGTACGCCTGCATGACGGCGCGGTCGTTGTCCTGATGCGCTTTGCGCAATTCCGGAGGCATCGCCACTTCATCGTAAAGATCCGCCAGACTGCAATCCGGATAAAGTCCCCGCGCGTCCAGGATCCCCTGCGCCGTCCGCTCGATCTTCGCCTTCTGCTCCTCACTCGCCTCCGGCCACGGGAAGTTGTTGTACACGATGTCTTTCGAGTATCGGTAGCGCATTTCCAATCGTCCGCATACCGCGCGTGTCCACGCCATGTGGACGTTGGAGGTCAAAATTCCGAAATGGTAGAGAGTTGCGTTTGGAATAATCAACACAAGATTCGTCGGAATGGTGTTCTTATCTAAAAATCCCATTGGTATATATTTTCGATTTTCTGATGAAACAGAAGGAACGATAATATATGTTTCCGGATTATTGGTTTCACGGAACAGATGAGGCGTATCCGCGAGTTTCCTTCTTCCGGTATCCGGAGAATTCAATCTGTCTGTACGGCACGCTTCAATACGCTTTAGTACTTCCGGCATTTTTCTTAATTCAGCAGGGCTGATTCCCGGAAGCCAAAGGCACCAACGTTTTTTATTATTGATAAATTCTTCGGAACCGACAAGTTTTTTAATCCACGGCAGCGCATTCGGTTCTTTTTCAATGAAATTCTGATAGTCTTTTGCTTCAATAATTAAATTTCCGCCGTCCGCAGGACGATTTCCTGTCGTCATTTCTGGAATACTGTTTATGGGTTTATTTCTGCTTTTAATAAATATCGTTGGTGCTTCAATCAAATAGAAATTGATATTCTCCGCGAATTGCATTCTTTCGGCAGAATAGAGCTGTTTGGGTCTTTGATTCGGCGCGGAGCTGAATCCCACGATGACGCAGTGAACGTGCGCTTTAAGGCTTGCTTCACTGTCCCAGCGAAAGGTACGGTGCGCAAAATCGATGTGAATGTTGAACTGGTCGCACAGAGGTTTCCAGACGCTCGCGACCTGTTCGCCCTGTGTGATGGAGTTGGTCGAAACGAACGCGGTTCGAATCTCCGTTCCCTGCATCAGTTTGGCGGCTTTGAAGTACCAGCCGGAAACATAGTCGATTTTTCCCGCGGTTTTGTACGGTTTCCCTTTTTCGTCAATGTAGATAGAAAGAATGTCCTGTTTCTGTTCCGCACTCTGGAGCGAGTATCCCACGAACGGCGGGTTGCCCATGATGTAGGAGAGTTTTTCTTTGGGGATGACGGTTTCCCAGTCGAGGCGGAGGGCGTTTCCTTCGATGATGTTGGCGTAGGATTTGAGCGGGAGGAAGTCGAGGTCGGCGTTGATGATCTCTTCCGTTTCGCGCATCATCTGCGATTCCGCGATCCAGAGGGCGGTTTTCGCGACCGTGACGGCAAAATCGTTGATCTCGATGCCGTAAAACTGGCCGATCGAGACGCAAATGGCGTCCGTGAAGTCCATGACCATGTTTTCCTTGAACTTGATCCGGAGCGCTTCGTTTTCCAGCCGGCGGAGCGAAATGTACGTCTCCGTCAGGAAGTTTCCGGAACCGCACGCGGGGTCAAGGAACGTGAGTTTCGAGAGCTTCTTGCGGAAAAGATCGAGTTTGGCTGCACGGTCTTTCGGCATTTTCCGCGCCTTGACCGCCTCGAATTCCTCACGGAGTTCGTCGAGAAAGAGCGGGTCGATGACTTTGTGAATGTTCTCGATCGACGTGTAGTGCATCCCTCCGCTTCGACGGGTTTCGGGGTTCAAAGTCGATTCGAAAACGGCACCGAAAATGGTGGGGCTGATCTGCGACCAGTCGAAATCCTCGCTGGCGTCGTGAAGGATGAGATCGACGATCTCCTGCGTGAACTGGGGGATCTCGACCTCCAAGTCAGCAAACAGCCCGCCGTTGACATACGGAAAACCGGCGAGACGGTCGTCCAGGTACGGATCGCGGTCCTGTTCCTTCGTGTTCAGGACGCGGAAAAGATCGATCAGAGCACGGCGCACGTCTCGCGGAGCGAAACTTCGAATGTAGTCGTGGAACTGCAAGTGCCCGAAGATGTCGGCGTCCTCCGCGTACAGGCAGAACACGAGCCGGACGCAGAGAATGTTCAGACTGTGCAGCGACTCCTTGCTCGTCGGGTCGATGTACTGCTTGAGAATGGCATCGTAGAGCTTCCCGACCAGCTCGCCGGCCTGAATGGAGACCTCTTCCTCACGGTGAAGCAGCTCGTCCTTTTCCTCAACGAGAAAGTCAAACCGATAGTATTCCTTCCCCAGGTCCTGAAGCAGGATGGACTCCGGCTCGCCCGTCGGTTTCTCCATGTCGTAGATGAGAAATTCCTCGAAATTGCACGTGATGATCCATCGCGGACGCAGCGAGTAAGGAAGCCCCGCCGAGTAGCGCTGCGCCTGCTGAAACGGACTCAAAAGCGTACCGTCAGACTGCCGGATGGGACTTCGGAGATCCACGCCGCGTTTTTTCTGCTCGATGAGCACGTGCGTCGAGGGAATGTGCCCGTCGATGAAACTCGTGTGGTCGAGTTTCACCCGCTCCTCAAAAGAAATGACCTTCTCCGGCTCCGTGACCCCGAGGACCTCCCGCAAAAACGCAAGCCAGAACGACTGACTGTCGCTCTTCTCGTCCCCTCTCGTCTTCCAGTCCTCCGCGAACTTCTTCGCCGCCTTCCTTCTCTCAACTCCGTTTCCCGTAAATGCCATTTTGTTTCTCCTTTAGGTGTTTCAGACGCAAACCAAGCCTGAACACGGAGTTCAGAAGGTCTGGACCCGCGTTCAGGCTGGTGTTTTCAGATTCTAGTCGATTCAGAAATGAGGGAAGATCATTCCCATTCGATCGTCGCCGGCGGTTTGGGCGTCATGTCGTAGAGAACACGGTTCACGCCGTCCACTTCCGCGAGAATGCGGTTCGTGATCTTGTGCAGGATCGGCCACTCGATCTCTTCGATGGAAGCGTTCATCGCGTCGATCGTGTTCACCGCACGCAGAACGACCGGCCAGCCCATGAAGCGTGCGTTGTCCTTCACGCCCGTCGATTTGATGTCCGGGATCACCGCGAAATACTGCCAGACTTTCTGATCCAGACCCGCGTTGGCGAACTCCTCACGCAGGATCGCGTCCGCTTCGCGCAGAGATTCCAGACGGTCCCGCGTGATCGCTCCGATGCAGCGCACGCCAAGTCCCGGACCCGGGAACGGCTGACGGTAGACCATCTCCGCCGGAAGGCCAAGCTCGACGCCGCACGCGCGCACTTCGTCTTTGAAGAGGTACTTCAGCGGCTCGACCAGCTCGAACTGCATGTCTTCCGGAAGACCGCCGACATTGTGGTGGCTCTTCACGATCTTCGCGGTTTTCGTTCCGCTTTCCACGATGTCCGGGTAGATCGTGCCCTGACCGAGGAACTCGATTCCGTCCAGTTTGCGCGCTTCTTCCTCAAAGACGCGAATGAATTCGCCGCCGATGATCTTGCGCTTCTGTTCCGGATCGGCCACGCCTTCGAGCTTCGTGAGGAAACGCTCGGAAGCGTCAACGTAAATGAGATTCGCACTGAGCTGGTTCCGGAAAACTTCCACGACCATCTCGCTCTCGCCCTTGCGCATGAGTCCGTGATTCACGTGCACGCAGTAGAGCTGCTCGCCGATCGCTTTCACCAACAGTGCCGCGACGACCGAGGAATCCACGCCGCCGGAGAGGGCCAGGAGGACCTTTTTATCGCCGATCTGCTGACGAAGCAGTTCGACCTGGTCCGCGACGAAGTTCTTCATATTCCAGTTGGCCTCGGCCTGGCAGACGTCAAAAATGAACGGCTTGAGCTGCTCGCACATCTCGCCGTCGCATTCCGGGATGGTGTCCCAGTCCTGCGCCTTCTTTCCGCGCGTGTGATCAATGACCAGAACAGGGACCCCCAGATCGTAGACCCAATCGCCTGCCGCGATCTTGAGACCGTCCACGACGTCGTTTTTTCCGCCGTTGATGATGATCCCCTTGAGATTCGCGATCGCTTTAAGCTCGGATTCCGTGATGTCGTGAGCGTAAATCTCGCTGTAGACGCCCAGCGCACGGATCCCTCTGGCAAGACGTGAATTTTCTTCACTGCCAAGGTCAAGAATGGCAATAAGATCCTGTTTCATTTTGAAATCTCCCAAAAAAATCTGGTATCGAATCAAGCCTGGGATCCAATCGGCTCCCAGTGCGCGTCATTTTATCATATTCCGGTTTTTTGTCAAGTTTTCCGAAAAAAACTTTTCCAAAAAAATGAAAATTTCTCCAGATATTTTCAAGTTCGCCCGAGAAGTATGGCTGAGGCTGATAAATAGTGAGACTTCGGCGTGCTAAAATATAAAATTTAGTGTTTAGAAAGTGGTTCCAGCATGAAAAAGATGGGTATCGAAAGTAATGTGATCCGGCAGGAACTGTTGGAAATTGAAGAAGAAAGAAATATTCAGATCCTTTATGCCGCAGAATATGGACGCCGTGCGCGCGGATATCCTTCGCTTGACAGCAGGTATGATGTCAGATTCATCTATCGAAAGAACGCCTCGGAACGATACTTGAATGAGGAATACGGTCAAAATTTGATAAATTGGCCTTCGAAATATCAAAACCTCGATTTTACTGGTCTGGATATTCGACACTTCCTGAAACTCTTTGCGAATTGCCATCCAGCAGTCTATGAATTGTTTCTTTCTTCAATCAATTACAGACAGAAAGGGAGCTTGCGTGCCAGGATCCGTTCTTTGATGCCGGAATATTTTCAGCCGGTAAAGGGGTCACAATATTATTTTCGCTATGCGGAAAAAAAACATATCGGTTTTTCCAACTCGAAGATCCAAATCGGTGCTCTTTTTGATATGATCCGCGGTTTGTTGGCCTGTGCGTGGATCCGCGAAATGAATAGAATACCTCCGATCTCTCCCTTTGAAATGCTTGATCTTAAGATCTTGAAGGAGAAAAAATACGCTGGATTTGATGCCTGGTTCCGTGAGGAAGCGGAACGAAAAAAAAGGAGGATGGAATTTGATCTTTCTTGTTCGAAAGAGCTGCTCGCATGGCTGGAAATGCTGTTTGCTCAGTGTTCCGAGTGGTCTCGAAACGCAGCATCATACTTTCCTCGTTTTGTTCGGCCGAAACCGGAAAAACTTGAGCATTTGTTGGAGGAACTGCTGAAAGAGTGAGGGCGGTACGGTGATCTTGAGCTCTGCGGCGTTGCCGGAAGTCCCGCAAATTTTCGGATCTGCGGAACTTCCGGCCTCTTGAAAAAGCTGCTCTCGTTTGCCTCTTTCTGTTACCTCTTTCTGCGCAGGAGACCGATGCCGGCCATCGCGCACATAAGAAGCGCCCAAGTCGACGGTTCCGGGACCTGTTCCTGCAGTTTGCCGCTGGTGGACAGGAACGCAAACATAAAGTCCGCATCTGCCAAAGTATGGGCTGCGTCAAGAGCGCGAATGTTGATCATGAACGTCGCGTCATCCGTCACTTCGTAAGAAATCAGCCCATGGTAGGGATCTCCGTTTTCGTCACCGGCAAGACCAAGGAGAAGAAAACCGTCATCCGCACTCAGGTTCTCACCGATCGAAAGCTCAAAAACGCCTTCCGCGTGCTTTTCCAGATCAAAGTATCCGAAACTGCTGTTCGCACTGCCCGTTTCGCCGTCGATCCATCCGGAGATGAATCCTCCGTTTTCGTCACCGTACGGAAGAAAGAGAAGATCGTAGGAGTTCATGGAAAGCGCACCCGTATCCGCTTCATACGTATTGAGATCCCAGGAACCGTCAGACTGCGGAGACGCACTGATGAGGTATTTCGCGTTGTTCGTGCGTCCCGTCGCGAGCAGGATGCCGTCTGTGCGGGAATCCACACCGT